>DAORCZ010000052.1:0-18122 GCA_035345735.1 Pseudomonadota bacterium
GGCTAGAAGTTGTGGCTGCCCATCGCGCTGTGCACGCCGCCGATTTCGACGCGGTTTTTGCCGACGGTGCCGGCTTCGCTCGGGGGCAGGGACGCGCCTTTGCCGGTGCATAGCTCGGTGCCGATGCAGAGCAGCGGGCGCAGGTTGATCTCGATCTTCACGCGTGAGGGACCGGGCGGTGACGGGGGCTGGGCTGGGGCGGTCAGCGTCGGGGGCGGCATAGCGCCCTGGCCGCGAGCGACAGCGATGGTCTGCAGCGACTCGCCCTCGATCCGCCGACGGACATACAGGCTGGCGCCGGTGGTGCCGCGCGCTTGCTGACGCTCGGCCTCGGCGCGGGTGCGATCGCCGCGACGCTCGTACAGATCGGCGAGGTCGGCGTGCGCCAGGGCCCGCACCTTCCAGTCGGAAGGTCCGCTCGCCGCAGCGACGGCGGAGTGGAAGGCCTGCTCGGCCGCCGCAAGATCCGGCGGCTGGCGCTTGAAGTAGGCATAGCCCAGTCGCAGCCAGACCTCGCCCAGCGGCACGCCCGCAGTATCGGGCTTGGCCCCCGTCGCTCCCGCCGGTTGCGCGACCAGCGGCGCCAGAAGATCGATGGCTTTCTGATAGGCACCCAGATCGATATGACGACTGGCCAAGACGATCAGCGCTTCTTTGTCTTTGGGATCGCGCTGGGCTGCCCCCTCGGCCTCGCGCAGCGCCTCGGCCCGCTGCCCCGCCAAGGCCAGCGCACGACTGAGCCCGCCGCGCACGTAGGCACTGTTCGGATTCAGCGCCAGGTAGGCCCGCCAGGCCGCGACCGCCGCCGTCGGCTCATCGCCCCAGGTCAGGTGACGACTCAGCGCACTGTGAAACATCAGGCTGTGCGGATAGTGCTCTAGCGCCGTGCGCAGCACCTCGGCCCCGCGCTCCGCCGAGATAAAGCAGGTGGCCAGCCAGTACGCGGCCAGAAAATAGAACGGCTGATAGCCCTCATCGTGCTGCCAAGTAACGATGCTGGACGTCAAGTCAGCGACGAGGCTCTGACTGTTCTGACGATCCGCCGAGGCCCGCAGCGCCTGCACAAAAAGGCGCGCCGCCTGCGCCGTCTTCCAGGCCGGATCCAGCTCGACCGCCTGCTTGCACTGCCCATCCAGCGTCTGTAGCTCCGCCGGGCTAAGCAGCACCGGACTATCGACGCGAAATGACTGCTTCACCAGGCCCGCGTAACAGCGACCATACGCCGCCAGCGCCGTCGGACTGCGCGTGCTGCCCAGGCCCCCTTGCGGCGTCGCCGTCACCCGCAGACCATCGAGCCCCAGCACCGCCTCGGCCAAGAGGCGCCCACCGCGTGCCACCGCCTCGGTCAGAATGGCCGGCAGCGGAGCCGTCTGCACCGCGCCCCAGCTGGGACGATTCTTATCCAGGCTCGCCGCCTGCACGCGCAAAAGCCAGCCACCGTCTGCCGGCGTCAGCTCAGCAAACACCGCGCGATCGGCCCCCAGACGCGCTGCGATCTGCCAGCGAGCGTTCGCATCCGTCGGCGGCGTCGCCCCGTGCCCATCGTGTTCCAGCATGCGCTGCAGCTGCTTAACGTGCAGATCGCTGTAGCGCCCGCTCTGCACCAGATACTCGACCGCATGCGCCTGCAGCAAAAGCGGCAGGTGGGCCGGCACCGAGCTTCCCTCCGCCGCCCCGGGCGGAAACACCGCAGCCACCCACGGCCGAGCCGCCGGCCCCGCCGCCTCCGCGGGCATCGCCCAGAGCAGCCCGTACAGCGCCGCCAGCCACCCGACAAAGCCCACCCGCCAGCCCAAGATCGGCCCACTTCCCGACGGGGCGCACTCCAGCGTGGCCTGACCTCCGAAACCCCAGCGACGAGTACTCATGGGCTCCCCCCTCCTGCGATGCCGCAGCGCCCAGCTTGTCGCGAACAGAGGTGGCCCCACCCAACCGATCGCCGAGAGAGGCCCCCTAACCCGATCGCCCCAAGTCCAATCAGGATATCAACATTTCACCCTCCCCCGCGCCTTCTCCAAAGCGCTCTTGCTACCGCAGAACCCCCAGAAGGTGTTTACAAATTCCCCCCTGACACCCCCGCCCTGGCAAACCCCAAGCCCCAACACACGCAGGAGAAGGTGTTTACAAATTCCCCCCAAAAACCGAAGCCCAAAGGCGAGGGCCGCCCGGAACCTTTTTTTTCGGCGCCCCGACGGAAAAAAAGTGTTCCGGATAGCGGGGCCCCACGCCGTGCAGCAAGGTCACGTTGAAGGCACCCACAGCCCAATATGTAAACACCTTCGTATCCCTAGCCAATGATCGGCACACAGACCCCACTTATGCAGTTGAATTCACTGCCACAGTCGCCCGGCCGACTGCACGCCAGTTCCTGCGTCCAAATCGCTTCGTGGTTATTGGTCTCCGCGTCTTGGAAGGGCAGCCAGAACGGCGGATAGCTGGGATCGACACCCCCTGCCGCCCGACTGAGATCGATGCCCGACATCCAGATCTGCGGCCGATACGCGTCCTCGCTGGCGTGGACTTCGGCCTGATTGATGACGAAGCCGTAGTCGAGCTTGGCCGAGAAGGTGAAGAACACCAGGCTGCCCTGCTGGAACGGCGCGAACTTCGGCCAGGCCGTCGTCTTGTTGGGCTCGCGCATGGCCCGGGCTAGCTCGATCGGCGTCTGATCCGGTCGGGCCCGCACCAGCCGTAGCCGCGCCGCCGTCTGGTCGTAGCTGACGCAGTGCACAAGCTTGAGGTTAAAGCCGGTCTTGGCCCCGGCCGAGTCGGAAGCGCAGCCCGGTGTCGCCGCGCTGTTGAACAAGATCCACTGCGAGTCCGGCGAAAAGGTCGGATAGAAGTGAAACTCTTTCGCCGCGACGGCAGGCACGATGGTGACCGCCGAGCCAAACGCGCCGCCGTTGTAAGGCAGGACCGCGATGTCGCCGGCATCGCCCAAGAACCAGTCGCCCGCCTTGATGTCGGGCGAGCCAAAGTCCGATCCCAGCCGACCGCGAGCGCTAACCCGAACAAAGACGATCGACTCGCCATCGGGCGACCACTCCGGCATGGCCGCACGCCCCCCGAGCAGGCTGCCGGGGACGTTTTTGATCAGCTTGCCGGTCGTGCCATCGCGCAGCGACAGCGTGCCGTTCCACACCGTGATCAGGCGGCTGCCATCGGGGCTGAAGCTGGCGAAGTTCCACAGCCGCGCCCCGTCGGACTCGATGGGTTCAAGGATGTACTTGCTGGGATCGGCGCCATCGACGATGCCGGCGTAGCCATCGGGCAGGTTGAAGACCGCCGCAACCTTCTTGCCATCGCGCGAAACGCCGTGACAGCCGATGCAGTTTTTGACGCCGCCCGACCCCGTTCCCAAGAGGTACGGCACCGGCTTGGTGGCCCCGAACGGGACGCGCAGGAGGCCACTTTTCGACGTTGCGAAGTAGTACAGCCCGCCCCGGACATCCTGCGGCGAAAACTGTAGCTGCAGCGTGGCACGACCCACCGGCTGTCCGGCGCCAGGTGTGCCATCGATCGTCAGCGTGGCACGCCCGCCGCTTTGATGACTGATGCGGGCCCAGACCTTGTCATCGACGAGGTAGCTGCACTTGCGGGCGGAGCAGGCCGCATCGCCGAGATAGATCACCTGACGATAGCGCGGACTCTCGACGGTCAGCCGATAGAAGCTGTGGCTGGCCGCCGCGACGAAGGCCAGGCGCATTTGGTTGATGTTCTGCGCCAGCATGACCCCGTCGAAGGGATAGACCGCCTGCGGCGCCTCGCCGCCCATCGCCCCGCCAAACACCTCGACCGTCGTCGGATCGGCCCCCGGCCCAAAGATCGGCGGCGCGACGAACGGACCGCCCCCGCTCAGGCCGCCATCGGCCTCGTCGTCCCCGGCGCCCCGATCGGCGGTGCAGCCACCACTTGCGATCAGGCAGAGGAGAGCCAGCCCACCCAGCGCATGCACCCGAGCCACTGACCGAACCAACCGCTTGCCAAAAACCCTGTCGACAAAGCCGAACATGAGCACCTCCGCAGAGCCAACGCAGGCGCGCAGTGTTTCACTCGCGTCGGAGACACGCAATGATCTCGGCGCCGCCGGGTACAGCGGCTCGCAGAGTCGACGAGGTCTGCTAAGGTGCGCGCGTGACTGCACACGCCATCGGCTCTTCGACGGCGCGCGGGCCAGCGGTGGATGAGCTGGATGCTGCGCTCCACCTCGCACCTCGTCCGAAAGCGGCCCCCGACGGAGGTGGTCTGGATCTGCGAACGCCGCTCAAGCGCTTCTTTGGCTACGACAGCTTTCGGCCACTGCAGGAGCAGATCATCGCCGACTCGCTGGCTGGCCGGGACGTCTTTGCGCTGCTGCCGACCGGCGGCGGCAAGTCGCTGTGCTATCAGCTGCCGGCGCTCTTGCGTCCCGGGCTTACCGTCGTCATCTCGCCGCTCATCGCACTCATGAAAGATCAGGTCGATGCGCTGACCGATAACGGCGTGCCGGCCACCTACCTCAACTCGACGCTGTCGGCCGAGGAAGCCCGGACGCGCTTTCGCCACCTGCACGCCGGCGAGCTCAAGCTGCTATTCGTGGCGCCAGAGCGGCTGCTGGTCGGCTCGCTGCTCGATGATCTAGTGCGCTGGGGCGTGTCCTGCGTCGCGGTCGATGAAGCGCACTGCATCAGCGAGTGGGGCCACGACTTCCGCCCGGAATATCGCCAGCTGGCGATCCTGCGCGAGCGGCTGCCCCAGGTGCCTTACATGGCGCTCACCGCAACGGCGACAGAGCGCGTGCGGGGCGACATCGTCAGCCAGCTGCGCCTGCGAAATCATTCGACCTACGTCGCCAGCTTCAACCGCCCGAACCTCACCTATCGCGTGCGGCCCAAGAGCCAGGCGCAGAAGCAGCTCGTCGAGTTTGCCCTCGGTCGCGGACGCGAGAGCGGCATCGTCTACTGCGCCAGCCGCGCCAGCACCGAGACGCTCGCCGAAAAGCTGCGCCACGCCGGCCTGCGCGCCCTGCCCTATCACGCCGGCCTGCCGCACGAGGAGCGCGAGCGCAACCAGGACGCGTTTCTGCGCGATGAAGCCCGCATCGTCTGCGCCACCATTGCCTTTGGCATGGGCATCAACAAGCCCAACGTCCGCTACGTCGTCCACTACGACCTGCCCAAAAACATCGAAGGCTATTACCAAGAGACCGGCCGCGCCGGGCGCGACGGTCTGCCAGGCGAATGTCTGTTGCTCTACAGCCCCAGCGATGTCGCCAAGCAGATCAACTTCATCGAAGAGAAGCGCGACGAAACTGAGCGCCGCGTCGCCCGGCAGCAGCTACAGCAGATGGTGCACTACGCCGAGAGCAGCGGCTGTCGTCGCGAGTCGCTGCTCGCCTACTTCGGCGAGACCTATCGCCCCAGCGCCGAGGATCTCGAAGAAGACGACGGCGAAGATCTGCTGACCAGCGCGTCAGGCTGCGGCGCCTGCGACAACTGCCTGAGCCCGCGCGAGTCGTTCGATGGCACGGTGCCGACGCAGAAGCTCCTCTCGTGCGTCTATCGCATCCGCCAGCGCAGCGGCTTTGACGTCGGGCTGAACCACATCATCGCCGTGCTCATCGGCAGCGATCACAGCAAGCTGCGGCAACATGGCCACGATCAGCTGTCGACCTACGGCATCGGCCGCGAGCATCACCGCACCGAGTGGGCCGAGATGGCGCGCGAGCTAGTCCGGCTGGGCCTTCTGCGCCAGAACCCCGAGCGCTTCAACACCCTTTCGATCACCGAAGAGGGCCTGGCCGCGCTGCGCGATCGTCGCAGTGTCACGCTGAGCCGCCCGATGACCCGCCGACCCGCCGACGACCTGTCTAGCCGACGCGGCGGAGCGATGGAAGCCAGCGATCCGCGCTTGGCAGGAAGCCCCGGCGAGCGACGCAGCGCTCCCTCGCGCAAGCGCGGCGGCAAGCGGCTGGGCGGACGCGGCAGCGACATCGCCTGCGATGAAGATCTGTTCGAAAAGCTGCGCGGCCTGCGCAAGTCCCTGGCCGACAAGAAGGGCGTGCCGCCCTACATCGTCTTTGGCGATGCCACGCTACGCCTGATGGCGCTGCACAAGCCGCAGGATGCAGAAGGCTTGCTCGCCATCTCGGGCGTCGGCGAACGCAAGCTCGCCGAGTATGGCGCGGCATTCCTTGCTGCGCTGCGCGAGTCCCCGGCCTAAGCTCACCTCGCGCAGCAGCGGCGAACCGCGATGTGCGCACAGTGTCGCCCGATCCGAATCGATGGTCGTGGATAATGGGCTGCATGCGCACGACTCTGCTTCTGCTTTCGCTGTTCGCATGCGTCCTGGGGACGCGCGTCGCGCTGGCTGATTGCCGCCCATCGGCGTCGGGTACGTGGTCGATGGCGGTGCGGCTCAGCCCGCGCTCGGGCAAGGCGTGCTGGGATGACATCGGCGTCTACGAGGGCCCGGGCTGCCAGGCCGGATCGCTGCGCTGGGTAATGACGATCGCGTGCCACAGCCGCATCTTCGTCAGCGATCACGGAGCCGTGCTGATGCTCTATTCTTCGCAGGTCAGCTCGACGGCAAATGAGACGATCATGATGGTGTTCGCGCGCACCGGCAGTCACCTCACGCAGCGCGCAGTGCGCCTCGCCGATCTGCCCGCGCTGCCCCGGGCCAGTCGCTACCGCTTCGCGCTCGATAACACAGCACTTCACGTCCAGCTAAAGCCCGAGGTGACGCTGGCTCTGACCTCGCTAGAGACGCTGGGCAAGGTCCTCTTTACAGAGCCACTGCGACCGCAGAACTCCATCGGCTCGCCTGCAAAGTGAGGCCATCGCGGTGCAGACGCTGGTGAGTCGCGCCGGCCTGACAGTGCGCCTACTCGTCGCCTTCGTCGTCGTCTGCGTCCTCGCTGTCGTCCGTCGCTCTCGTCCAGGGCTTGATGCGCTTCTGCAGGCGGTTTTCCACGGCCTCGGCGATCTCGGCTAGCTCGCCGCTCAGCGTCGCCGGAACCCAGAACCACAGAATGCGGCCGTTGACCTCAACCTTGCCGCGCGTGTAGGTCTCGCCGTCGCGCTCGACCGTCTCGGGAGCAGCCGCGAAGCAGCGCTTGCACAGGCAGGGAAGCACGCTGCCCTCTTCGTGACGCGCGACGTTGGCGGGACCCGGCGGACGCGGGGGCTTGGGCGCACGCAGCGGAGCGGCCGCGAGCAAAAGTTCAGCATCGGCAGCGGTCAGCACGCGCGGCGTCTGCAGCGACATCGCCAGCGAGCCCTTGCCAGCCGAAAGGCCCTTGCCTGACTCGAAGCGCAGCTGATCTTTGACCGCCGTGACGTCGGCGATCGGGCGCCGGTTGCGGCCCGCGGTCCAGGCTTCTCCGTCGAAGCTCGGCGACTCCAGCACGCCGACCAGCCACAGCGCTTCCTCTTTTTTCGCGGTCGGTCGCACCGTGACCAGAAACAGCCGGCCGCCTGTCCCCAGCTTCTCAAGCTGCTTGTTGGCGCTGTGATAGGCCTGGGTCGGCCACAGGCTCCCCACGCCTTTTCCACGCGCCGCCTTCTCAAAGATCGCCTTGCTGACGATGGCCATGACGTCGGGCATTGTTGTTACTTTACCGGACTTCGGGGGCGGCTCTCCGCAGTCTTTTCTGTGCTCCTCGGCCCGTCGGTGAAGGGGGCGGGAGGCGATAAGCCAAGCCGGGGCGGCAGCAGCCGGTCCAGGCGGCAGGCTCGTGATATGAATCGGCCATGGCACGACTGCAAGGCAAGGCCTGCCTGATCGGCGCAGGCTCAAGCGGCATCGCGGCAGCCAAGGCGCTGCATCAGGCCGGAGTCCCGTTTGACTGCTTGGAAGCGAGCGATCGCGTCGGCGGCAACTGGGTGTTCGGCAACTCGAACGGCATGTCCTCGGCCTATCGCTCGCTGCACATCAACACCTCGCGCGACCGCATGGCCTACAGCGACTTCCCCATGCCGGCCGACTATCCCGACTTCCCACACCACAGCCTGATCGCCCGCTACTTCGAGTCCTACGTCGATCACTTCGGCTTTCGCGGCGCCATCCGCTTCCAGACCCGCGTCGAAAAGGTCGAGCGCACGGCCGCCGGGCGCTTTGTGGTGCGCAGTGTCAGCAAGGCCCAGGATGGCCAGCCAGCCGCGCCCGTCGTCGAGGAATACGGTGCGGTGCTGGTCGCTAACGGTCATCACTGGGACCCGCGCTATCCCACGCCGCCGTTTCCCGGGAGCTTTTCCGGCACGACGCTGCACGCCCATCACTACATCGACAACCGTCCGTTCGCCGGCAAGCGCGTGCTGGTGCTGGGCATGGGCAATAGCGCGATGGACATCGCGGTCGAGTGTAGCCAGGTCGCTGAGCGCGTGTTCTTGGCCAGCCGCCGCGGTGCCCACATCGTGCCGAAGTACATGTTTGGCCGGCCGCTGGATACCTGGCTGACCTCGCCGCACTGGCCGCTGTGGATCAAAGAAAAGCTGGGTCGGCTGATGTACCAGATCGCCGTCGGTGATCTGACGCGCTATGGCCTGCCACAACCCGCCCACCAGCCGCTGCAGGCCCACCCAACGATCTCGTCCGATATCTTCCTGCGCTTGGGGAGTGGTGACGTCCTTCCCAAGCCCAACATCGCCGAGCTTTGCGGCGATGAGATCGCGTTTCTGGATGGCAGCCGCGAGCGCATCGATGTGCTGATCTACTGCACCGGCTACAACGTCAGCTTTCCCTTCTTCGCGCCGGAGTTCGTCTCGGCGCGCGAAAATGAGCTGCCGCTGTTTCGCCGCGTGTTTCACCCCGACATTCCCGACCTGTGCTTCATTGGCCTGCTGCAGCCGCTGGGCGCGATCATGCCGCTGGCCGAGGCGCAGGGGCAGTGGGTGGCGGACTATCTGCGCGGGGAATATGAGCTCCCCAGTGCGGCCGAGCAGCGCGCCATCATCGCTGCCGAGACGGCGGCGCTGCGCCGACGCTACGTGGCTTCGCCGCGTCACACCATGCAGGTCGATTTCGATCTGTACCTGCACGAGCTGCACAAAGAGCGGCGGCGCGGACGCAAGCGAGCAGCGGCGCGCATCCAATCCTCGCAGCCAAGCCCAGCCTTTCCGAACCCGGCATCAACCCCTTCGCGCTCATGAACCAGCTAGCCCTTGCTTCCTCTCCATCGCCGCGCGGCACGACCGCTCTGACCCACCGCGGGCCAGCCATCGACCCGGTCGACCTGCGGGCCTGTCAGGCGCTGATCCGGCGGCACTCGCGCAGCTTCTATTTTTCGTCGCTGCTCTTGCCAAGGGCGGCGCGGCAGCAGGCCTGGGCGATCTACGCCTTCTGCCGCCACGCCGATGACACCGTCGATGGCGATAACGATGGCCAGGGCAACGTCGCCGCCGATGCCGAGAGCGACACGGGGGTGCTGCTGGCCCGCGTGGGCGCGCTGCGCTCGCGACTGCAGGCCGTGTATCAGGCGGCCAGCGATGACAGCGGGGGCAACCCGCTTCACGATAGCCCCATTGATCGCGCCTTCTTATCAGTCGTGACGCACACCGGTCTGCCGCAGGCCGTGCCCGAACACCTGCTGCGTGGGATGGAGATGGATGCGCGCGGCCAGAGCTACGAGACCTGGGACGACCTGCTTGTGTACTGCTTCCACGTCGCGTCCACCGTCGGTCTGATGATGACCTATGTGCTGGGACATGTGATGCCACCGCGTGCTGCCGATGGCTCGCTAGTCAGCGATCGTGCCGATGAGGTCTACCTGCGAGCCTGTGATCTGGGGGTCGGCATGCAGCTGACCAACATCGCGCGCGATGTCGGGGAAGACGCTCGCCGGGGCCGCGTCTATCTGCCGGATGAGCTGCTGTCACAGCATGGGCTTTCCAGCGACACCCTGCTGACCCTGGCGGACCGCGGGGCAGCGGCACCACCCGCCTTGCGACGCGCCGTGTCGGATCTTTTGGCGCGCGCGGATCGCCACTACGAAGCCGCGCGCTGCGGCATTCCCATGCTGCAGCGTGGCGGACACCTGGCGATTGCTGCGGCGGAATCGATCTATCGCGGCATCGGCGAGCGACTGCGGCGCAGCGGCTGCGATCCGCTGACCGCGCGAGCTCGGGTGTCGGGCCCCGGCAAGCTGTGGCGTCTTCTGCAGGTGTTTCTAAAGGGCCAGATGCCAGGTGCGCATCGCCTGCCGCCGCGACGCACCAGCGGGCCGGCGGATGAGCTTCTGCGTCGGCTGTGCCAAAGCGCGGGCGTGATCTAGCGAGGTTATTCCGAGTACTGCGCGAGGACGGTCGAGGGCGGCCAGCTCTGCTGCGACATCGAGACGATGCGCATGCTGCGGAACAGGGCCATGGCCTGCGGGGCGTACTTGCGACCGGCTTTTTCCGTGTACCACATGAAGACCGAGACAGCGGCGCGGGCCGAGACCTGGCCATCCTGCGGCACAAAGACAGTGATGAGCTGACCGGCGGCAATCTTGGGCTCGCCGTGCCAGCCAACGATGCGCACCAGGAACAGGCGACCGTGAACCGACTGCAGCTGCTCCGGCGGCGAGCGACGCACGACGCGAAACAGCGGCTGCTGCGACAGCACTTCATCGACCAAGGCTTCGGGAGAGAGGATCTTGCTCGGGTGGTAGTAAAGCGGCCGGGTGCCGACGATGATGCAGGCATCGAGCTCGCCCGGTGGAGTGACGCGGGCCGCTCCACTTTCGTCGTTGTCGCCACCGATGCAGTTCCAGCCCGGTGGACAGTCGAATGCGACGTTCAAAGCCATATGCGTATCTCCATTGCCCCGGCCATCGCCTAACTACGCTTGTCAGCCGTCGCGCTACTGGCGACGGGTTTTGTAGATCTCTTTAGCGCCGTGCCCGAGCCACGCCATGTGGCCCTGCGCCTGCTTACCAGCCTCGGACAGCTGCTGGGCCACGCCGCTGCCCAGCGCGTTGCTCAGGTTGCCGACCGCTGCCATCGCCGAGTTTACCGAGTCGGTCTGCGCCATGTTGCGCACCGCACCACCCGCGTTGCCGATCGCCGTCTTGCTGCCTGCGACATTACCGCCAGCGACGTTGTGGCGACTCAGGTCCATGCCGTAACTCTGGCTATCGCTCGACTGCGGCTCGTTGTGCACCGGGCCGTGCAACAGGCTCATCAGGCCAGTCGGCGAGTCGACAGGGTCGAGGCCGGGCATGTTGTGCCGGGCCATGCCGATGAGCGTGGCGGTGGCGAGCAAGCCCTCGTGCGGGCCGACGCCTCCTGCCTCTTTCGGCGCCTTTTGCTGCAGCGCCTGCATGCCGGTCGGGGCCGCCGCCTCGTCCTTCTGGCCATCCTCGTGGTCGTGGTGCGCAAAGCCCGCCGGAAGCCCATCGTCGAGCTGCTCCGGTGGTTGAGAAGCAAAATCAATGTCGGACATAACAGACTCCCATCTTCAGCGTGGATACGTCGGACAGAGCAGATGAACAGCCGTTCCTAGTGTATCACGCGGCGACAGGCTCAGTCGATGAGGTGGGGAAAGAGGCTGCCCTTAAGATAGACGTCCTGCGCCGGGCGCTGCGGCGGCAGCGGTAGGGCACCGGGATCACTGGGTTGCGCGACGCCCGAGCCGGGCACGGAGGCCACAGGCAGCGGGACGATCAGGGGTTCGCCATCCGCGAGGGGCGCGTTGGCCGGCACCTCTGCCGCGAGGCGGGAGGGCTGCCCGACCTCGGTGCCTTGGGCATCCACGCTCGACTCGAACGCCGCCGCGTCCAGCTCGGAAAGGGGCGGCAGCTCAGTCGCCAGCAGCTCGGCAGAGGGGGCCGATTCCGGCTCTGGCGAAGCAGGCGGTGCAGGCTGAGACGGACGCGGCTGCGTACGCAGCTCGGCATCGCTGATCAGCTCGACCAGCTGATCACGTCGCAGGCCGATGCGCTCGGGATCACAGTCGATAAACACCATCATGTAGGCGCCGTAGCCAGCGTCTAGCACGGCATAGAGCCGGGCGCTCGCGATGCCGGTCTCGCGGCTCTGGCCCGTCGTCTCAAGCACGGTAACTTCCCAGGCGCCCAATCGGACGGCCAAGTAGTGCGACTCGCTCGTCACCTCGTAATCGGGCTCGCTCTCTAGCGCCGCCTGCAAGAGCACCGTCGGCGAGCGCGGCAGCGGCAAGAGTGGCGAGAGCAGCAGGGCGGCTGGTGCGAACGACTCGTCCTCCGCGTCCTCGCTTGGCGGAGCGATGAGCCATCCCGACGTCAGCTCAGCCATCGCCGGCGGCAGAGCCACGACCGCAGAGTCGGAGGGAGAGTTCCCCTCAAGTGCCCCGCCCAATTCGCTGGGCTCGCTCGGCACGACGAGACGGCGCTGCGTCCAGCCCGGCGGCAGCCGCAGGTCGAGGATCATCGTGCGCGCGCCTCCGTCCCTACTTCAGCGTGTGAAGCAAGGTGCCGAGCTCGCCGCTGACCCACACGTCGCTGCTGTTCGAGCCCCAGACGCCGGTGAGGCTGTTGCGGGTGAGGCTGGTCTGCCCGCTCCACGCCGTCCCGTTCCAGCGCAGGACCGTGCCCTTGGCGCCGACCGCCCAGACATCGCTGTCGCTAAAGCCAAAGACGCTGGCCAGATCTTCATTCACCGTGCTGCCCACCGGCGACCACATCACGCCGTTGTAGTGCGAGATGTACCCCATGGTGCCCGTCGCCCAGATGTCGTTATCGCGCGTGCCCCAGAGGCTCAGGACCGAGCCACTGAGGTTCTTGACGGCGATCTGCGGCCCGACCGGCAGGACGTTGACGGCGATGTTGCCCCCACCGACCCAGAAGCTGTCGCCCGAGGCGCCCCACAGACTGGTGAAGGTCGGCAGCGAGCCGGTCGACGACGACAGAATGATCGCACTTTCGGTCGCGCTGACGAAGTTGACGAGGTGATTTTCCATCGGCTTGCTGCTGGCGCCGACCACCCAGACGCTGGACGCGCTGGCGCCCCAGACCGCATTCAGATCGGTGAGCACAGCATTACCCAGGTTCTTGCTGGACCAAACCTTGCCGTCGTAGCGCAGGATGGTGCGAGCGTTGCCGACTGCCCACAGATCACTGGCGCTTGCGCCCCAGATGCCGTTGAGATCCTGGCTGGTCCCACTTGGCACCTGCGTCCAGGAGGTGCCGTCGTAGTGAAGGATCAAACCTCCGGTGCCGATGGCCCAGACGTTCTTGTTGTTGAAGCCGTAGATGGCGCGGATGCGCTGGCGCGGGTTCGCGGGCTTTCCGACCCAGCTCGTCTTGTAGTTGGTCAGCAGGCCCCCGTCACCGCCAGCCCAGACATCGGCGGCATCGCTGCCACCCAGCGCGTAGAAGCCGCCAGCCTCGCCGTCACCAGTAACCATGGCGAAGCCCCCCCCGCTGTCGCGCAGGCGTACGCCACCGGCTCCGGCGGCCCAGTAGGTGCCCGACTTGGCCCAGGCAGCCTGCAGCGTGTTCGTGGTGCCGCTTCCCGGGCTGGTCCAGCTATTGGCGGCGGTGCTGGTGATCAGCGTGCCGCCGACGCCAACCGCCACGACTTTGCTGGCATCGCCACCGACCCCCAACAAGTCGGCGCTGACGCCGGTGTTCATCTCCAGCCCCCAGCTGGTGCCATCGTAGCGCAGGACGGTACCGCCGTTGGCCGCGACGTAGACACGGTTCTTGGCGCTGCCCCAGATGGCGTTGAGCTGGTTGGTGGTGGGGCTGGTCACGCTGGACCAGCTTCCTCCAGCGCGGTCGTACTTCAAGATGACGCCGCCGTTGCCGACCGCCCAGACCTCGTCGGTTGCGCTGTTGCCCCAGATACCCCGTAGCGGCTGCGTCGTCGGGCTGTTGGTCGACTGAAACGTGCCGCCCGTCGAGCGCAGGATGCGACCGCCATCGCCGACGGCAAAGATGTCCTGCGCCGAGCCGGCCCAGATGGCGTACAGGTGATCGTTGACCGGGCTGTCCACGGCCTGCCAGGTCGTGCCGTTGTAGTGCATCAAGGCACCGAAGTCGCCGACCGCCCAGACGTCGCTGGCGCTCACCGCCCACACGCCGCGGATGGGGTTGCCTTGCGGCACCGGACTTGACCAGCAGAAGAGCTTAGGGCTGCAGGTCGGCACCATCGCGATCGGACAGCGACGCGGCTGCAGCGTCGTCAGGCGGGTATTGAGCGTCACCTGGTACTCCGGCGCCGCCAGGCCGCGCGACACCGTGCCCTCGGCCAGCACGCAACTAGCGCTGTCGAGCACCTGCATGTTCAGGTTCAAGCTGCCGGCCCGATCGCGCGGAATACGCACCCCAAAACGCGTCAGGCTGTTCGTCACGTCCAGCTGGTTGCTGGCCGACTTTCCGTCGAGCATCGCCTTGACGGTCAGCTGGCTGCCATCCAGCGGCACGTTCTCGATTAGCACGAGCACGCTGAAGTTATCCGGGGTGCTGCCGCAGCCGCCGGATAGCAGCGCGACGACTCCCAGCACGCAAGACATCCCAGCCAAGGCACGCAAAGCAGAGTGAGGCGATAGCTGCGGGCGCATGGTTCTCTCTCTAAGCAGTGAGGGCTAAAACATCGGAGTAAAGATGGGATCGGTCGGCAAGAACGGCTCGGCGGGGGGGCTGCGGGTCGCGACCGCTGCGCCAACTCCAGCGGCAACGCCACCAACGACGACGACCCCGACGATGGTCCAGAACCACCACTTCTTGTAGACCGGGGTGGCAGACTTTTCCGTCGCTGGGCCCGTACCCAGCGCAGCAGCCGGCAGCGGCTGACTAGCGGGCGGCGGGGTCACCGCGGGCGGGGTGCTGGGGTCCGTGCTGGGCTCACCGGTGCCGGCCGGCGGCTTGCCGGTCGGCGGCGTAGTCGTGGGTGTGGTCGTCGGTTCGGGAGGGGACGACTCCAGCAGCGCTTTGGCCTGCTCGATGTACTTGTTGACGCGATCCAGCGTGGCCGCGTCGATGTTGAGCTCGGCCTTCTTGTAGCGCTCGTAGTAGGTGATGGCTTCCTGAGCCCGCCCCAGGCGCTGCAGGGTGCGGCCGATGTTGAGCATCAGCCAAGGCATCTGCCGTCGAGAATACGAGGCCTGAAAGCCATCTAGCGCCTCGACATACTTGCCCTCGTCGTAGAGCTTGAGGGCCTTGTAGTACGAGTCGCGGCAGACGGCGTCCTTCAGGCAGCCATCCTGCTTGCTCTGCGCCTCGGCCGTCCGCGTGCCCCCGACGCCCAAGAGGAGCAGCACGAGAACCAGGAGCTTAGTCGACAATGCGCGGCTGCTCATCTTTACCACCGCTTGGACCCGAGGGTTTGTTGACGCCGGTCGTCGGTCGCCCCGGTCCCGTCACGCCCGGCCGGCCGGGACGGGATGGGCCGACGGGGCGCACTGGCCGCTTGGGCAGGGCTTCCAGAAGCTCGCTGACTTTCTGGTCGGTTGCCCGATCCAGCTGCACCACTTTTTCGGCATAGCCGGTGAGCCGCAGGCGGACTTCCAGCTGACCTTCGCCCGCCACATCGTCTCCGTTCCACGGCGTCGTTCCCAGCACCTTGTCGTCGCTCTTGCGCACGACCTCGGCGCCCGGCGGGTTGCTGGTCAGGGTCCAGTGCACGCGGCGCGGCGGATCGGGGGGCTTGTTCACCACCGGCGCAAGAGTCGGCTGATCCTTTTCCACCTTCGGCGTGTCGTGCAGACCTCGCCACAGGCCCAGCGTGACGCCGCAGATCGCGAGCAGCGCGATGCCGCCGGCGACGACGCGACGCCCGGAGCTGGGAGCGGCCACCGTCGCCTGTCCCGCCGACAGTCCCATCGTCGAGGGCGGAGCCGAAGTGCCAGCCGGCGTCAGGTGCGGCTGCGAGCCGCTCGGCGTGCTCATCGCCCCCAGCATCGCCGGGGTCAGTTTGATCGCCTGCAGCACCGAGGTCGGATGGCGGATCGCCAGCTGGTCGAGCGCCGTCTGCGTCTCGGCCATCGTTGGGCGCTCTTCTTTTTTCTTGGCCAGCAGGCGGTGGATGAGGTTGGTCAGCTCATCCGGCAGATGCGGCGCTAGCTGCTTGAGCGGCGGCGGCGTCTCGTAGATGTGCATGGCCAGCACTTCGCCCGAGCCACCCGAAAACGGCGGTCGGCCGGACACCATCTCGTAGAGCATCACGCCCAGCGAGTAGACGTCGGCTTTGCCATCGATGGCCACGCCGCCACGGCACTGCTCAGGCGCCATGTAGCGCGGCGTGCCCATCACCACATCGGTCGCGGTCTTGGGCGCCTGGCCCCCGTTCTTATCGTCGTTTTCAGCCTGCGCCACTTTGGCGATGCCGAAGTCGAGCAGCTTCACGCGCTCGCGTCCCGGCATATCCGCGTCGGGATCGGGCATCAGCATCACGTTGTCGGGCTTGAGATCGCGATGAAAGATGTTCTTCTCGTGCGCCGCGGCCAGCGCCGAGGCAATCTGTCGCGCCAGCCGCACGATGTCGGGCAGCCCGAGTCCGCCGGGCCTCTTGACGCGCTGGCTCAGCGTCTCGCCCTTGAGGAATTCCATCACCAGATACGCCGTCCCATCGGGCATCTGGCCGTAGTCCGAGATCTGCACGACGCCGGGATGGTCGACGAGATTGACCGCTCGCGCCTCGTTCAAGAAGCGCGCCGCGATCGACGGCTCGGCGGCGTACTTGGGGTGCAAGATCTTGACCGCCACCCGACGGCCAATCGGATCCTGCAGCGCCTCGTACACGGCGCCCATACCGCCTTCTCCGATCTTGCGGACGATCTTATAGGGACCTATCCGGTCGTGAGTCACGATGAGGCTCTCGCCTGAACTATATCATCGTGAGGGGGCTCCTGTCTCGGTCCTCGTTGCAGGGGACCGGCACAGGCAAGTGCCCGCCGCGGTGGCATTTTTTGCAGCTCGCCACAGGTCGAATGGGTGAGCCGCTTGCCCACACCAGCGGACGTCGGCATCGGCGTTGGCGTCGCTGACCCGACGAGGCCTCGACCGTGTCCCGAGCGACTGAGCTCGGCGGCCGCGGGATGAACCTAGTCCTCGTCGGAGGAATCGGTCAGCGCGCCCAACGCCGCACCGGCGATGACCGCGCCGATGGCCAGCCCGGTGTCGATACCCGACGAGCCTGAATCACCACCATCGTCCTCATCGCCACCTTCGTCCATCGGCTCGGGTGGCAGCTCACCTTTACGCACGGCGTAGAGCGCCCACTCTTGCTTGCCTCCGCTCAGCTTGGTGCCGCAGTACGTGCAGGTCACGGCATCGGAGGCCGTCAGTTGGCCGCCACACTCCGGGCAGTCGAGCGAGCACAGGCCGCGCTTGAACTTGGCGTGCTGCGGTGCATCGGCAGCGCGCGCGAGCTCAAAGTTATGCACATCGAAGGCGGCTTCGGCACCGTCGACCGAGGCGCTCCAGCGGATCTCGATGACCGCCCGGTCATGGGTGCGGCGCTTGTGATCTTCGACCGGCGATAGCGACTTCAGTTCGGCGCTGCCCACCGCGACATCGCGCAGCTTGGCTGGCTTGAGCAGGATCTCGGCGGCGTTCCCCGCGTCGCTCGGATCCTTCATGCAGAAGCGCGCCAGCTTTTCGGGCTTGCCGCTACTGCGGGCTTCGATCCACTTCCAGAAGATGACCGAGGCCCGATCTTCCAGCTCCTGCCGGCTGATCGTCGCGTCGCGCCCGCGGAGCTCTTCCAAGCCGGGCAGCTCGTCGAGGATCGCACCGGCCCGCCACTCTTCGGGCTGCGTGATCTCGGCCAGCACCCAGTCATGCTCACCCGAGTTGACGAGCGCCTGGCAGTAGTCGCACTTGACGACATCGCCGGTCGGAAGCTGCGCACCGCAGCTTGGGCACTGGCCTTCCAGCGCCGGCACGCCTTTTTTTGACTTGCCGCCGCGGCGACGGATGAACGACCACACCTCGTGGTATTCGGCGAGCTTGGCGCCGCGCAGCTTCTTTTGCACCTCGGCATCGGGGATGCCGATGGAGACATTGAGATCGCGGGCTGCCCCGACGATGCGCACGTGGATCGAGTCCCACATCTCGTCGGCTTCGGCAGCCAAGATATCGGCCGAGACAACGCGCCAGTCGCTCATCGCGTTACGCAAACCGTCGGCCTTCAGCAGCTGCAGCTGCGTGTTAAAGCGCGTGAACACGCCGTCGGAGATCA
>DAORCZ010000053.1:0-17724 GCA_035345735.1 Pseudomonadota bacterium
GAGCCAACCTGATCCCGTCGATACGTTTGATTCATTTGATTCCCCCCTCTGTGTTCCCGACGGATATATTTCCGGCCGTAAGACCCTGAGCATCCAGGGCCTAGCGCCGGTACGAGTCGTCGATTCCCTAGAGCTTCGCGACGTCAGAAGCCGGGGCATGACGATGGGCTGGGACACCACGTCGGTGGAGACTATCGGAACGCCCTGCGCCACCGCCACCGATCGCACAAAGTGCCAGAACGACGTCGCGGCGCGGATGCCGATGGACGGCTTCAGCTGGATTTATGCGCCTCTGGGGTCCCGAAAGTACTCTTATCTGGTGACCACCCAAGGCGACAGCGTCGCGGTCATTGGCGACATGGCCGGCGTGAAGGATTTCCTGGGGCCTATCGACACGCCGCAGGAAGCGCTGTTCTGGGTGCCGGTACAGAAGGACCCCATGTGGCCCACGTTCCGTATTTCGTGCACAGGAAAAGCGGCGGGAGCCATACACGAGGTCGCGGATGGCTACCAGGTGGTTGCCTACACCGTTTACTATCCCACCTACTACCAATCCATTTATTATCAACACTTGCTACATGTCAGCCGCTTGGGTGATGTCACTGTAATCCAAACCAAAAATTTACCCCCAGCGTACTGCGTTGGCTGTTATTGAAAAATGCCCCTTCTGTCCCATCGAGTGGATGAGCCTTCTTTTGGCCGTTCTGTGGGCGTGTACGGCCTCCGTAGAAAGGTCGTTGCATTGATTTATGGCGTGCCGTACTGGCGTGCCGGGCGACCATTTGGAGAGGAATCTATGAGGCAATATGGGGGAATGGAAATGCAATATCTATTGGGTTTGGGTGGCCCTTACTCGTGCTGCAGGATGACGCCGTCGCCGACGGCCCAGGCCTGGTTGGCGTTGGCGGCCCATACGGCGTACAGGTTGCGGGCGTAGCCGTTCACATTTTGTAGCTGCAGTTTGGCTCCGTTCCAGCGCATCACGGTTCCGGCCTCACCAACGACGTAGACGTTGTTCGCGTCACTCCCGAAGATCCCATACAGCCGATTGGAGGCCGGGCTGGGTACTGTTGTTATGATATTCTCAAATAGGGTCCAGATGCGCGTGTTTCCGTCGGCCCGCTTGCCCAAGACCCAGACCTGGGTCGGGCTGCTGGCCCACAGTCCGTCGAGCTCGGCGCTCGTTCGATAGGTGTCGCTATAGACTTCCCGCCAGGTGCTGCCGTCCCAGTACCCCACATGGGCGCTGCGATAAGGGAAGAGCCAGTTCCCGAGGAAGACGGTCTCGGCTCCGAACACCCAGATGTGTCGGTCGTCCAGCCCGAAAACGCCGCTCGGCCACCACCACGAGGTGCGCGAGTCTGTGGCCCACTGGCTGCCGTCCCAGGTCATGATTCGTTTGGCCACAGCCCACAGCCGGTTTGGGGCGGTACCCCAGATGCTGTAGTAGGGTCCGCCTTCTGGTATGTGGACAGGGCCCCATGCCATGCCGTCCCAGTGCACAATGACCCCTGCGGCGCGACTTGGCGGGGTGTTGCCGCCGACGGCCCAGGCATTGTCGGGTCCAGTGCTAAAGACCGATCGCAGCGGCAGCGCGCTGCCACTCCTGTGTTGCCGCCAGGTTGTCCCATCCCAGTGCAGAATCAGTCCGGGGTCGCCGGCGACCCACAGGTTTGTGGCGCTCGTACCAAACACCGCGCGCGCGTCGACGGAACCCACGCTGGTGTCATACGCCGGCTGCCCTGGTTCAGGGCTGACACGATACGAAAGGACGCTGCCTTTTTTCCCCACGGCCCAGCGCTTGGTACCGCCGCTTCCCCAGGCCGCGAGCAGATCTTGATCGCCCATGACCCCGCTCGTCCAGCTATAACCGCCCCAGGCCAGCGAGACCCCCCCGGTCCCGACGGCCCACATCGGGCCGATATCCAGCCCGTGGATGCTGTAGAGATCCGCCGCTGTGCCGCTGGGCTGCTTGATCCATGTGGTGCCGTCGTACTTGAGGAGAGTCCCTCCCATTCCTACCGCCCAGATGAACCACCGGCTGCTGCCCCATAGGCTGCGCAGCGTCTGATCCGTGCCGCTTGCCTGCGGGCTCCAGCCGCTGCTGCCAAGGGTCACGATCACGCCGTCTTGGCCGACGGCAAAGACGTGCTCGCGATCGCTGCCCCAGACGGCGAACAGATCCTTGGTGGTGCCACTTGGCTGCGCGCTCCAGCTCAATCCGTCGTAGTGCAGGAGCGTCCCGCCACGGCCGACGGCCCAGATGTCGTGGGCATCGGCGCCCCAGATTCCGTGGAGTGCAGCGGTCGTTCCGCTGGACTCCGTTTTCCACGCCAACCCGTCCCAGCTCAGGAGCGCTCCGTTGTTTCCCAGCGCCCAGGCGATGCAGGGGTTTGCACTCCAGACTCCGTTGAGGTCTTCGCTGGTTCCGCTGACCTGCGGCATCCAGGCCAGGCCCTGCCACGCCAAGATCGTTCCGCCCCCCCCGACGATCCAGGCGTTGGCGGCGTCAGAACCATGGAGCGCGCTCAGGTCAGCCGTTGGGCGCGGTGCATCCGGTGTCCAGGCGGACCAGCCGTCGGGGCTCTTGGGGCCTTTGACCCAATTCAGCGGCTGCAGCGTCGGTACGCAGGCGGGAAGCTCGACGCAGGCTCCGGTGGCCCGGTCAAAGACCTGATGCGTCGTTTCACAGCGGACGATGGGGTCTACGAGCGGCCCCCCCATGTCCGGGAGTGTCCGTCTACCGGAGGAGTCGGCCGGCAGGTCCCCCCCACCACACCCCCACAGGGCGAACAGCAGCGGGGCCGCAAGCAGAGCCCCCAGCCGGGGGCACCGTCGCTGCCTCGACGCAGGGCGTGGCGCCTGGGGACAGCGCAGGCAGACGTTTATCGACATAAGATCCTCCTAAGCCATAAGTAGATCTTGATTGTTGCATTCGACGAACCCGCAGAGCAATGCCCCAGCCGCTCGCCGGCGGTCCGCATGCCGTCCTCTGGGGCGAGGGGCGCTCCGCCGCTGCGCTCGGTCCCCGACCCAGCGAGCTTTGCAGTCAGGGGCCGATCCAGCCGATGGAGTTGGCAATAGGTTTTGATAGGATTCCGAACCGGTCAGGATTCTGCGGGAGCGCTATTCACGTGGACGCTGACCTAGACTCAAGCCCGGTGGCTTGTGGTCTTTGGCTCAAAACGTTATACGCATAGGACCTCGAATCGGGCTATTCGCGATCCCCCTCGTCCATAGCCTGCTTCACGCGGTATCCGGCGGCCCGCCAATAGCCGCCTATGCCCACGACATCCTTCAAGATTCCCCGGCAGGAAACCCACGGAACCACCACAGGCCAGAACCCCCGCCGATTTGGGAGGTCTCAGCCACGAGCCCGCGTGACCAGCCCAGACCGAGAGCCCCCCCCGCCCGCGAGCACCCAGCCTGGCGCTGCGGCTGGATCGGCTGTCCCAGCGAGCGAGTGCGCAGATTTCACTGCTGAGTACGCACGTATCTCAGGGCTGCGGGACAGAGAAGGGGCGGGATCGCGTTGCAACACGCTCCGGCTGGGCCGAAGCGTACAGACCCCACATCGGCGCGAGAAAGACCTACAGCACCGCCGCAGTGACGAAGAGGCGCATGCTGATTCCGACGACCGTATAGTCGACTTTCAGCAGGTACTCAGCGAGCCAGCGTTTCATGCGCACCACCTCCAACAGAGAGGCCGGCCCGCATGCCGGCGGATGAGGTTGGCGCAACGGCGCGTTTCTGGGGTGTCCACAAGAATACGCGGCGAACAAACAGCCTAACTGACCGTGCGCTCTCCAAGAAACACGAGCGCGCGATGCGTTACTGGCTTAGTAAATCCTAAGCAGCTTTGCTCGGGCCTGAATTTCAATGTCCGAGCCTTCGAAGACGCCGCCGTTCGCAGTGACTTCGGCGTAAACCTGATTCCCGGCGCCATCAAAGTGGGCGTAATAGCCGTTGAGGCGCTGGTACTCCAGCTGCAGCTTAACCTCTGCTGAGCCAATCCCTGCTTTCTGCGCAAGCGAGATGGCGCCGTTAAATTTCGAACCAAACTCAACCCGAGAAACGGTGCTGGGACCATTCATAGCGCTGATCGATGCGGAGCCGCGATCATTCTTGTTCTTGATTACGTCATAGGCTACTTCGAGAATGATCCAGCCCGGGTTGACGTTTGACCATTGACAACTCCGTGTCACACCGCTGGTGAAGGTCACGGCTCCTTGCTGTGCTCGGACGCGGCACGCATTGACCCACATCGTGCCGCCAACCGATGACTCCTCTGCGACACCAGCCTGAGCCAGATAGGCTCTTGCTTCCGCATCGAGTTTTGATGCCGAGGTATCCATCGAAGGGGCGGGGACAGACCCTCCGCCACCGCCACCACCTCCGCCTTCGCCACCTTCGATTTCGTCTGGGATGTAATCGAGAGCAAAGGCGCTCGATGCAACCTCGTTCGGCGCTCCGCCACAAGCAGCCAGACCAATCCACAGGACGAACAAACCCTTCGTCTTCATAACACACTCCTTGTGTTGATTGTTGCGCTAGAAGGCCATGTAGCTGAACACTCCGATCGCCGCAGTAATCAGAGCGAGTACAACCTGGAACAAGACGAACCTCCGCTGTTTGATCTCTGGACTTGGATGCTTCAGCGGATTCTGTTTGTGTAGGAACGCAAATCTGCGTTTAATAATCCTCGGAAGCCAGAATATTGTCGATGAATACAGAACAACGCAAAGTAGCATGGTTAGTATTTTAATGCGTAAAGCTGTATCTTCGATAGGCCAGGGAGATAATATTCCTACATGAATGGCCAGCATGACCAGCCCCTGTACCAAGCCAAAACGCCTTAACTCCTTCCGCTCTCGCTCATCGATGGCTTTTTTTAAATGGCCGGTGACTCCAAACCAAAGACCGAGTAGACCTAATGCCAAGCCTGAGCCAACGAACTTGAAGAGTGCCCAGCCAAAATAAAGCGGCAGTTTGGCTTTTGTCGCCAAGACACTGAGACCAGCCGCTTGCGCTGCCGGCATGTTGATAAGGAGCGCGATTACCGCTGCATCAGAGGCTGCCTCCGGCGCACTCTTCTTGACGGTATCGGCAAACCGTAGCTCTGCTGCACCTCGCAGCCGGTTCCGGGCTCGACTCAGCCGTTTTCTGACCGCATCCTCTTTTATCCCCAGCAGCGCTGCGCAACGCTCGACGGAGCCATCTTCGCGGTAAAACAGCGTGAGCACCTCTCGTGATTCGGGAGGGATTGCCTTGAGTGCCTCTGCCAAGACCCCTTCTTGCTCGGCTGCCATGGCTCGTTCAATGGCGGAGGGCGCTGCATCAAGCGGCTCGGGAACCTCGGTCAGTGCCAGATGCTTCTGATGGCGCCAGTTTCGACGTTTGAAGTCGTGGCTACGGTTTCTCGTCAGCCGGCGCAGCCACGGGAGGAAAGACGCCTCCTTCGCCAGCTTCGGGAGACCCGTCCAGGCGGCAAGGAACACATCCTGGGCGACATCTTTGCTCGCCGAAACATCGTGGACGATCGAAAGCGCAATCGAGGTGACGACCGACTGACATTGAGACACGACTCTTGCGTAGGCTTGGTGATCGCCCTGCGCAGCGAGGCCGATGTCTTGAGCGGACACAGGTTCCATGAGCGGCCCTCCTCAGCCAGAGCGCCACGTGAGGCGATGTTCTAGCCTCACAGGGAATTAGCGACGTGGACAACAACAGAGTCGCTAACAGGGGAAGAAAGGTGACTGAGAATTTTTTAGAAATTCGGCCGGCTGAAGCCGGAAGCACCGCGTCAGCCCGGGCCTAGTGCATCGCTGGCGCGCCGTTGCGCAGCAGGCCACGACCGAGGCCTTGCAGAAGGTTGACAGCCGCGGCAAGAACCATCCTGACGCCCATACCGCACGACTGGAGGCCGAGCTCGATCGGATGCTGTCAGAGACCGGCCCCACTGATCGCGTTGGGATTGGGTGAGGTGATCGTCTTTGGTTCGTCGGGCAGTGCCGCTCGTCTCCCTTTCGCCACACAGTGCCGATAGCTCCGCATCACGATGTTCCGCAGAACGGTCGGGGCCGGGGGGGGCGTGGCCTCGATATCCCTACTTACAGCGGTACGTGATGCACCGGGCGGCCCGTGATATATGCCGGCCCATGCCAATCGTCCTGCCCAGCCAGCTTGAGCGGCTCGAAGACCACGAGATCCCTAAGGAGTTCGATCCCGTCGCCATCGAGGAGTTTGTAAGCGAGACCCGGCGGTCGAGCGGTGGTGAGCTGGCCAATGCTCAGACGATTTTTAACGGGCTCTGTCGGGTGCTTCGGGTTCCGTTGCCACCGCTCAAGCGGGCGCACGATGACAACCCGTACTGCTTTGAAGAGGACGTAAAGACAAACAGCCGCGCGCATCGGCGGATCGACGTCTACAACCGCGGCCATTTCGTGTTTGAGGCCAAGCAGGGCGTGGATCCCAAGGCACCTGCCGACGCCATCGCGCGCGGCCGGGATCGTGCGGGGCACTCGCGTACCGTCCGCGGCGCCGGCGTGCGGGGGACGCCGGACTGGCAAGAAGCGATGCGCGACGGTCAGGTCCAAGCCTGTCGCTATGCCGTGCATGTGATGGAGCGCAAGGATCCCAAGCCACCATTTGTCATCGTCGCGGATGTGGGTCACTGCTTCTGGGTCTGGTCTAGTTTTTCGTCGGATCCGCGTGACGACTACGGCGACTTTGAGCCAGGCGGTGCGTTCGCTTGGGCTGATCTTGCTCGGCCCGAGGTCTTTCATTTCCTTCGTCAGATCTGGCTCGACCCGCAAAGCCTGAATGAAGAAGCGCGCGGCCAGCGCATTACGGCGAACATTGCCAGCCACATCACCGACTTGGCGCTGCGCCTGGAAAAGCGCTTCCCGCCAGAGGCCGTCGGCGATTTTCTGATGAAGTGCGTCTTTACGATGTTCGCCGAGGACGTGGAGTTCCTGGGGGGCAGGCTGTTTACGCTTCGGCTGACCCAGTGGATCGCCGACTACAAGGCTGGCCACAAGGACCGCTTTGTCCGCGGCCTGCGCGCACTCTGGGGCCATATGCAGAAGGGCGCCGACCTCGACACCGGGGATCGCATTCGCCACTTCAACGGCTTTTTGTTCCGCGACCCTACGCCGTTGGATCTGGAAATCGACGAACTGGAGGCGCTGCTCAAGTCCGCGAAAGCGGACTGGCGCCGTGTGTCGCCGGCCATCTTCGGCACGTTGCTAGAACGGGCGCTGTCAGCCGATGAGCGCAAGAAGCTGGGTGCGTTCTATACACCTGAGGCCTATATCCGCCGCCTCGTCGAGAAGACCATCATGGCGCCGCTGCGCGATGAGTGGATGATCGCGCGTGCGGAGTGCGAACAGATCCTGCGCACCAGCAAGACCGGGCGCACATCCAAGAAGGCCCGCGAGCAGGCCATCGCGAAGCTGCACGCGTTCCGTCACAGGCTGGCCGCTGTGAATGTGCTCGATCCCGCCTGCGGTAGCGGAAACTTTTTGTATGTCGCTCTCAAGGAAATGAAACGCCTTGAGGGCGAAGTCCACCGCGCGCTGATCGCCGCGGGCGATCAACAGGTCTGGCTCGACATCCCCAAGGAGACGGTGCACCCCGCCCAGTTCTACGGCATTGAGGTCAAGCCGTGGGCTGCCAAGATCGCCGAGCTGGTCCTATGGATCGGCTACCTGCAATGGCAAGTGTCCAGCGGTCGCATGACCCAGACCCCGGAGCCCTTGCTGCAAGACCTGCGACACATTGAGAACCGCGACGCGCTGATTACTTGGAAATCGGAAGAGCCGGTCCTGGATGCGCAGGGACAGCCGCAGATGGTCGCGCAGGGCGTCAGCAAAAAGCGCAGCGAGCGTTCCATGGTGCCGCTGACAAAACTCAGTGGTGTTCAGGTTGCGGACTGGCCAGTCGTTGAATTTGTCGTCGGTAATCCGCCATTCCTAGGTAACAAACTGATGAGTGACGTATTGCGCCCCGCTTACGTCGCCGCAATCCGCGAGGCTTTCCCAGACGTGCCAGGCAGCGCCGACCTGGTGATGTACTGGTGGGCGCGCTGTGCCGACTTCATCCGCTTAGGTCGGCTGCGTCGCTTTGGTTTGGTTACGACCAACAGCATCACCGGCAAGTTCAACCGTCAGGTGGTCGCCAATGCCCTAGAGCAGAAGGGGATTCGGCTGTCGTACGCCATTGCCGATCATCCTTGGTACGACGAAGGCGCGGCGGTTCGGATTGCGATGACCGTCGGCACCGTCCACAGCAGCCCGGATTCATCGACGGTAGGCATCGTGCAGGATGAAACCCGCACCGGGGCGCATGAGTTGGAGCACATCCAGATCGTCGAGAAAGCGGCACCTCAGATCCATGCTGACCTGACGGCCGGGGCGCGTATGGCGTCGGCCCGCCCACTGCATTCCAACCAGGGGGTGTGTTTCCAGGGCATCACACTCGTCGGGGAAGGTTTTCGTCTGGACGAGGGCCAGATCGAGAAGCTCGGGGTTACCAAGTCAAGTCCTGTGCTCAAGCGGTACATCATCGGTCGGGATCTCGTGCAGAAGGAAGAGCGTCGGTGGGTCATCGACTTCCATGGGTTGTCCTTGGATGAAGCACGAAGCCAGTACCCGACTTTGCTGGAGCACGTCATTCGCGAGGTGAAACCGCAGCGCGATGCGCAAAACGACCGACAACGGCGTGAGAAATGGTGGCTTTTTGGACGCAGCGGCGCTGACCTCCGGGGGGCGCTGAAGGATGTTCCTCGATTTATCGCGACATCCAGAACGGCCAAGCATCGGCTGTTCTCATTCCTTTCAGCGACGACCTTGCCCGATACCAAGGTCGTCGCGATTGCCGTGGACGACAGCAGCCTGTTGGCCGTCCTTTCCTCTCGTGTACATGAGGCGTGGGCAATGAGAGCGGGCGGTTGGCTTGGTGTAGGAAACGATTCGACCTACAACCATGTCGAGTGCTTCGGCCAATTCCCATTCCCGGAACTGGATGCACAAGGCAGGCTCAAGCTCACGCGGTTGGGTGAAGCCCTGGACGCCCATCGCAAAGCACGACAGCAAGCGCACCCAGAATTGGCGCTGACCGACATGTACAACGTGCTCGCAAAACTGCGCGCGGGCCAAGCGCTGAATGCTGCGGAACAGCAGATCCGCGATCAGGGCCTTATCGATACCCTGCGCCAGCTTCACGATGACATCGACCGCGCAACCCTGGCTGCGTACGGGTGGCCGGAGGGCCTGACGGATGATGCCCTCATCGCGCGCCTCTTGGACCTGAACGCCGAACGCGTCGCAGAGGAAGCGACCGGACACATTCGCTGGCTGCGTCCCGACTTCCAGACGCAAACGGTACAAGCAGAGATCGCAAAACCGACGACCGCAGCATCATCGCCAGATACCCAGCCCAAAGCCGCCAAGGTTTGGCCCGCTGAGCTGCCCGATCGAATCCGCGCACTCGTTCAAGTGCTTCAGTTCCACGGCCGCGCTGTTCCGGTAGCAGAAATACAGGCCGCATTCCCGAGCGCCAAGCCCGCCGATCTTGAGCTGGTCCTCCACTGCGCCGCCGCCGCCGACGCTGTAGTCCGTACCGAAGACGAAGCCGGCATTCCACTCTGGGCCGCTCGCGCCTGAACCCTCAGGCTTCATCGCGGGCCGCATTACCACGCCCGCCGACCGTCCCGGTCTGGCACAAACCACCGCGCTGAGTACGCGGCTTGCCGCTCCAGCGCGACCTGCGCCATAGCAACTCGATGGGTCTGCTTGGCTAGCTGGTTCCCGTCCATAAACCTGCGGGCCCCGCTCGGTGCGTCGTCCGTCCTCACGGCCCGAAGGCCGCTCCGGGCGGGCGCCACACTGATCGGGTCTCCTCGCTACGGTTTCTGGATGGGAACTAGCTGTACTTCAGGAGATGGCGGTAGCGCGGGAAGTCGTCGTACTGAGCGGCGGCGTTGACGATATCGGTGGTGGGGTGCCGAGCGATCAAGGCGCTGAGCCGATGTTCTCGATCGGCCTGCGTTGACCACTGCCGGTACGTCTGGGCGAAGTTGTCGAGGACGAAGGCGGAGAAGTCCGAATCGACTCGAAACATCGCGTTGAGGAGGGCGCGCACCGAGAACGGGGTCGGGCTGGGCGCACTGGCGGCGGCATGGACGGTCGTGCCGGGATGGACGGTCGTGGCGGCGTGGACGGACTCGGCGGCGTGGCTCGGCACGGCGGCGGGCATGGCTGCTTGGACGGCCGGGGCTGCTTGGGCCGTGGGGCCCGGGGCTGGCGGTGTCGCCCCCGTCGCGCTCGCCGCCTGGGCGCCCCCGGCTGGGCCGGCGGTGGCCCTCGCGGCTTTGCGCTTCTGTTCCTTTTTCTTGTCCGCGATGTTGTCGATGATCTTGCGCAGCGACTGCAGGATGCTGACCCAGGCGGTCTCGCGCTGGCGGTACTCGCTAAGCGCCTTATCCTGCCCGGGCAGGATCGGCAGGCTCTTAAACACCGTCTGGGAGACGTCGACTTTGCGAATCAGGATGGGCACGAGTCGAGCGGCGCGCTGGCTATGCCGCTCCAGGGCGCGCAGGGCCAGGGCATAGCGGCTCTTGGATGCGAGGAGGTCCGGGCTAACCAGCAGCAGCACGAGCTGAGCGGATGCTAGATGGGCGGAGGTCTCGACCTCTAGATCCCAGGCATCGATGGCTCGACTGGGCTCCCAGCAACTGACGACGCCGGCGCGTGTCAAAGGAACAAGATGGGTATCCAGCAATTCGCTGACATAGTCACTATCTGACTCTGCAGCAATGCAGAAGGCCGGTACACAGTAACTTAGAACGACGTTCTGTGCATCAATATCATCGCGGGTAAACAGAACCACGTTGTCATGCTGAGCACTGCCACCCAGTTGTACACGATTCTTAGCCAGTTCAACGGCGTGGCCGACGCTCTCGCCGGCTGCTAACGATTCATAAAAGCCTTTGGACAGATTGATTGCCTCTTCGTCATCAATGCTATCGAGGATGCCGACGGTGCAGTCAATCACCCGCGCCAGATCGCGCGCCAGGTCCGTGGTCCGGCAGGCATTGAGAACGATGCAGCGCAGTCCTCCAGGCTGCAGCTCAAAAAGTCGGGTCAGCCCGGCGCGAGGGAGTCGCTGCCCGCTGCCTCCCCCTTCAAACAGCAGATCCCCTTTCAGAGCGTGCCCACTAAAATGCAGAATATCGGGCTGATAACTACGCATCTTGGTCGCGAGATCATCAACGGTTGCATTGAAGCAGATCTCCACGTCAAACTGTGGTCCGTGCTCGTTGTGCTTTAGCTTATGCCTGATGGCCGAGACTTCTTCCTCGGCCTGGATGGTTTGGAGTTCTGGGGGGCTGGCTGTCAGGACCAAGATTTTGAGCATAGGCGTTCCCGGTTACGGAAAGAGACAAGGGCGTTCTTATCACAGAGCGGGATGTCGGCGCAGAGGAAAGTCCCTGCCCAGCCCAAAAGCCACGAGTCCGCGGCGGGTCGGATCACTCGGCAGCGGCCGACCGCGACGAAAACGCGGGGGCGGGGGGCGGCGTGACAAGGACCTGACAGGTCTTGACCTGATAATTCGGCACCAAGCCCAGCGTCGCGAGGAACAGCCACGCCGAGTCAAAGAGGGCGGGCAGCGGACTTTTGCCCAGGACAAACAGCAGCGTGCCCGAGCCGGCTTGCAAACCGGGGAAGCTATCTACCTGCCCCCGGATGCGGAATACGCCAGAGGGCGTGGCGCGGAACTGCAGCGGCCAGCGTGAAAGCTGGCCATCGCGCAAAAGATAAGTAAACAGGTGAACGCGTCCCGATACCTGATGCGCAGGTCGCAGCACCAGCTCCAGCGTCGAGGTCGTGGTCAGTTGCAGCGCGGTGTGATCGATGGCCGGCTGGTGCGCAGGGTCGTGGCTGCCAGCGTACAGTTCGTAGCTGGGCAGGCGATCGTGCAGCCACCGATCTTGCGTCCGGCCAATCACCTGCCCCCAGAACAGCGGGGCGGCCACGACCGCGGAAGCGGCGAGGAAAAACGAGTACACCAGCCGGCGCGAAGTCAGTGACGGAACCGAGGTGGTGGGCTGAGGAAACATGTGCCTACCGCCGGTCTAGCGAGGGATGAACGACGACGGTCCTGCGTTCCATCTGCCACTTTCGCGAGGCCGCTGAGGACGACCGCGAAAGTGCGTCTTCTAGCTCGGTGGTGGAAGGCAGATCGCCGGGATGGGCGAGCACGAACAAAAGCTCGGTCGAGCCAGGCGGTAGCGACAGGCTACGCGGCGTCTGTCGCAGCGAAAACGTGCCGCTCTTCGAAACCGACATGGCGACGGGCCATGGCTGCGGCCGGCCGTGCTCGATGCGATAGGCGCGGACCTCCACCCCACTTGGGGCCAGCTTGGCGGGACGCAGCGTGATGCTCATCAGCGAGTCTTCGCCGACCTGACTCGGCTCGTCTGTCTTGGGCGCAGGCCTGTCACCGCGGACGGTGCGATCAGACGGAATTTCGAGCTGGTATTTGGGCAGCGCATCCGGATGCAACCATGGACTCGTGGTGAAGACGAGGAACGCCGTGGCGACTCCCAGTCCTACGGCCACGGGAAACGGGGAAAAAAACGATGACTTGCCGCGTGGGAGCAAGCGCATCCATAGACGCGAAAACAGACTCGTCTTTGGCTCTGCGCTTGGCTGCAAGTCCCCCAGGGCCAGCCGAAGGTACTCGGAGTCACGCTCTGGATTGGACACCGGCTGTACCCGCGCCGCGGCCTGATCATCAAGCTTCCGAACTAGTCGGCCTACACGTTCGAGCTGGTCTTCACTCATAAGGCACTCCATGATGCTCACAATCCTCGCGAAAAAGGGGGTCGCCTGGGGCCGGGGGATGCGATCTCTAGCTGGCCATTCTTCCTATGCCGGCGACCTGCAGATTCTGACTGCGCGGCGTCACGCTCGCGGAACCTGCGAACTTTCTTAGTCTTCGTGATCGGGCTCGTGGCCCAGCAAGCTGGCCTCTATCCGCTCTTTTAGGCGCAGGTAGCGCATGTCGACGCGGTTACAGGCTTTGATCTTGCGTGCAGCGCGGTCCGGCTTTTCTTCGTGCTTGGGTTCAAGCCAGCCCACGGCGATGGCCACATCTTCCGACGACCGCGAATCGAGGAGCTTCATACAGACAATTTCCAGATCCGCAGACTCGAAGCCATGCTTGGTAAGCCAGGCGCGAAGCTCGGCGAGCACGGCGGCGCGCGGGCCATCGAGTGCACTGGGCGGCGCGCTCTCGCCGACCTCCCGCGTTTCACCGAGCTCCACCCAGAGGCGCAGCCAGCGCGTTTGGGTGCGCAGGTTCATCACGCGGAAGCGCATGGCGCCCCACAGGTAGCCGCCGAGCGCTCCCTTTTCAGGGTCCCAGCGGCGCAGGGCTCGCCAGTTGTGCTGCAGCACGTAGCCGATGGTGTCGCTGGCTAGATCCTCGGCATCAAGCTGCGGCAGCGACTGCCCTTTTAGGTATGCAAGCGCGAAGCCGCGCAGGAGCGGTCCGAGCTTCCCGAGCAGAGACTCGATGTCACGCCGAGTCGGCTTGTCCAGCCCGCGCAGAGCGGCTACTGCCAGCTCATTTTGGCGCTCTTTCGTGGCGCTATCCCCGGGCTGCTGCCGGGCCGTGGCCGCAAGCTGGTCGATGCGCAGACAGACAGCGCGCAGCGCTGCCAGCTCGGCATCGGTAAATACACCGCTGGATGTTCGCGATTGCAAGGCTCGTACTCCCGACTCTTCGTCTGCTTGCGCCGCTACCGGATTGCCAATGGACTCAGCGATGGAAAACACGGAAAGCCCCCAGTTCATGATCCAGGCCGTGTGCAACCTCAGCTGGCCACTTCAGTTGCCGCACTTCCTGCACTGCATTGGTTAGTTCGATCCCCAGAGCAACCGGCCTGGAAGCGGACAGGCGCTTGGCCAGTGCTTCGGCAACCGCGGCCATTACTTCATCGCGCACCTCTTTCGTGCTCGCCAGCACGACGTGGCTGCCGGCCCACAGGAACGCTTGCGCGAGCCCCATTCCCTCTAGGCCACCGGTCTCTTCGTCAGAGCGGCCACTCTCGCAGGCAAACAAGAGGACGGTCTCGGGGACAGCGGACATCGTCAGAATGTCGCCGACCAGAATGTCGCCCTGATCCGGCATCTCCAGCCGATGCCGCCAGCCGCCAAGCGGGGAGTAGCTCGCGTGGCCGTTGTAGAAAAAGAGCCGGCTTTGCTTGATTCGCTTTCGGACCTCGTCACCGCTGCTCACCACCGGAGCAGCAGGCAGCACGCTGTCGATCAGTCCACCGATGGGCGCTGCGGCGCCGACCTGCAGATCCACCTGCCAGCCCGCGGCGGACAAAGAGGTCGCGAGCGACGGAGCTCCGGCCCGGGCGTGTTGTAGATCTCCGTGCGGATCGGCCAGGACATAGGCGCGCGGCGGCTGCGTTCCTGCGGCGGAGCCGGCATTCCACTGTTCCGGCAGGTCGAGCCCGTACACGACATCAATGCGCGAGCCCAGCGGCGCTTCCTTTTCCCAAAACGGCAGCAGCGACAGATTGAGATCGCGAACCTGCCCAAAGGAATAGATCGACAGGCGATCGAAAGCGGAAGGCGTCGCCTTGATTCCGTCGATCCGGGCCAAGAGCCCAGCGAGATCCTGTAGCGTCGGCGGTCCGTTCGTCGCTACGGCTTGGGTCTCATGGCCCGGGCTGGCCAGCAGGCAGACCCAGCCCCGCACCTTGGGATGACAGGTCAGCAGAAGCTCGCGCTCGGGAATCGGACGAAGCGGTGTCTGGCCACGAGGGCCCGCCTCGTCTTGGTCTGTCGTCAGGAAGGACCACAGCTCGCCCTCTCGCTCGCGCATGGTGGTCTGCAGCGACTGCACGGTGTCCCCCGGCGCCTTCATCTGATCCAGCGTGAGCTGCGCAAGCTGCCGGCGCGCCTCGTGATAGGCGGCCAGGATCTGCTCGTAGCGCTGGCGCTCGGTGGGGGCAAAGCGATTGATCCGCTCGACGCGGGCCAGGGCTCGCAGTCCGCGCAGGCGACTCGTGCGGATCAGCTCGATCGCTTCGTTGTAGCGTCCGTTGCGATACAGCAAGTCCAGCGCAAGCTGCGTACCGCGCTGATAGCTGCCGAGGTAGCTGGAGTGCCCGCTGCCCATCGGCATGGTCAGGGCACGCTCATCCAAGAACGCGTGGGCCTCGGCGTAGTACTTCAGGCTCTGCTCGACATCGCTACTCTCGGCGGCGAGCGCTAGCCCAAGCAGTGCCCGCAGCTGCGACTCGTATGCGTTGGCGCGCTGCGACAGGCTCCGCAGCTTCCCAAAAACCTGCGTCGCCTCTGCCCAGTTCTGCCGCAGAAGTGCGATCCTCCCTTGTAGTTCGAACCACTCCCACTGCAGCTCACTGTCGCTGCTCAGGAGGCCCATGGCCTTGCGCAGGTAGGTATCGGCGGCGGCGGCGTCTTGGCGTAGCATCGCGGCGTGCGCCAGATCGGTCCAGATCACCGCCTGCGGTCGTGCTTCGCCGCAGCGGCGCTCGAACATCAGTGTCTCGGCGGTGGTCAGTGGGTCAAATGCAGCCGCGATCGCCTTGCTGTCTCCGCCCCGCGCTTCGATCTCTAGGACTGTGGCGAAGCCCTGCATGTGCAGGACGCGTAGGCGCGTACAGGGATCAAGGTCGGTAGCCAGAATCCTCTGCAGCGGCGCCTTGGCCTCGGCAAAGCGGCCCAGGTGCGCCAAGATCGCGGCCAGCTCCAGCTCGTTGGCGTTCTGGGCGGGCTGGTCGTTGAAACGGATCGCTTCTTGCCGCCCTTGCTCGGCAGCGGCCAGTGCTCCCTTCAGATCGCCGCGCTGGAACCGCAGAAACGACATGTGCATCGCTTCCCACGGCCGCAGGCACGGCATCTTGTCAAAGAGGTCCTGCCGTTCCCGGAACAGCTGTTCGGCTTCGCGATCGTGCGCCTGCCGACGTCCCAGGATGTCAGACAGGCTCTGGATGTGATAGAGCTCCGACGCGATGCGCCCGGCTTGACGGTCCGCGATCAGCGCCTCCCGCAGTCGTGCCTTGGCGTCTTCTGTCTTGCCGGCATCGCCGAGGATGTTGCCCAAAAGCCCCAGCGCGGGGCCTCGCAGGCAAGGCGGGTCGCTGGCTGCGCACGATGGACCCAGGCGTTGGATCTGCCGCTCCAATTCGGCTTGCACCGCCGGCCCGCGGGCCGCGATCCACTCGGTGCGGGCCGAGCGCAGCCAAAGGGGCTCGGTGGACTCCAAGAGCTTCAGTCGCGTCACGCCCAGTCCGCGAAGGCTCCAGGCGATGGCCCAGAGTTCGCGCACGCCGTGACGCAGCGTCAGTTTGTAGAAGCGCAGGCCGGGGCCGGCCTGTGCGCTCTGGGGTTCTGCGCGGACCGGGCGTGCGCGATCCCAGAAGATCAGCCCAGCGTCATCCGGCAGAGCAACTCGCACCGATAGCTGACGCGACTCGAATAGCTCGCAGCGTCCGTCGGCGTAGAGGTCTAGACAGTCGAGTGGGACGATCGCCACCGGCAGCGCCCAGCATCTGGCCCAGGCATACAGCGCCCAGACTGCGGCGAACACCCCGATGAGGGCACACGACTGGGCTGCGAGGCGGCCGATGACCCTCATCTACTTGCCGCCGCCCACTCTCCCTTTGCCGTTCCGCGTGGTTGGTTTTTCCGCCTGCCGCTTGCTGCCATCCCCCTTGCTTCTGCCGGCAGAATCATCACTCACCCCGCGTCCCGGAGTCTTAGTCTCGCCACCACCTGATGGCAGAGCGCCGCCGGCGGCCGGCGGGGGGGTAGAAGGATTGGCTGCGGTTCCATCGCGATTAGCCATAGCAAGGTCCTTGTCGAAAAAGGGTAGGGAAAGCCTGCTGATGCAGGCCGCCGGCAACTACGCCGCCGACTATTTTTGGATACTCAACCAGGGCAGCGTTTCTGACAGACACCCCGTCGAAAGCGCGACGCGTCGCGCAAGGCGGCGAAATGACTAGCGTTTTCCGGAGCGTGAGCACTGAAAGTCCCTAGCGAGATAAACCTTATATCCACGCTGCGGGCGCTTGGACAAGGCCGCATAAGGATGCCGGTTAGCGTCCTCAACCATCGGCAGCCTGCCAGCGCCATCAAGGCTCCGGAGAGAGGATGCCGCTCATCCCTGGGCCCTACGCTCGGCCGAATATGCTGCGGACCGTGCTTGAGTCCTGCAGCCCCACCGCGGTAAGCCCAGGGCACCTAGGAGGCGATCAATGCGATCGATGCGATGGATGTTCGTGGGGATGACGATGGTGCTGGCTCTCAATGGCGGGGCGGTGCGGGCCGCGGACCCGAAGCCGCCGAAGCCCGATGTCGGGTCAGGGCGGATCGCGTGGTTTGACATCACGACGACGGACATGCCGAAGGCCAAAGAGTTCTACGGCAAGCTGTTTGGTTGGACGTTTCTTTCGCTCAAGGGCACCGACCTGGCAGCCGAGATCGTTGCCGACCGCACCTCGATCGGCACCCTCCGCGTCGCCGAGGGCAAGATCAGCCCATACGATGGCGTGGTCTACGTCCAGGTCGCCGATATTCGCGAGAGCTGCAAGAAGGCCCAGGCTCTGGGCGGGATGGTGCCGCCGGGCTTCCCCTTCAACCTCACCGAGCGCAGCGGTGCTGTCGCCGTGGTCATCGA
>DAORCZ010000054.1:0-16271 GCA_035345735.1 Pseudomonadota bacterium
GGTGGCGGGCTAGCCCGGGCTAGCGCGGGCTGAAGGGGATGATGTTTTTCTCGTGGACGAGGCGGCCAAAGTCGCGGATCCACTGCAGGTCGTCCGCCGACATCGCCCCCTGCTGCAGCGCCGCAAGGTTTTCCTCTAGCTCAGCCAGGCTGGCGGGGCCACTGAGGACGACATCGACGTGTGGGTTTGACAGGCAGAAGCGGTAACAGTCGCCAGCGGTTGGCACGCGTCCGCCGTAACCGGAAGGACGCTTGAGCAAGCCCCCCCATGAAGTCGCGGTGTAGGCGACGATGGCGGCGCGGTGGCGTGGCGTGGGGCTGCTGCTCGTGCGCTCGGCGAGGTGGGGAAAGATGTCGCGCTCGGCGCCGGGATGGGCCGCGTTGTAGCGAATCATCAGCATGTCGAGCGGCGAGTCGGCGGCCAGCTTGCCAGCCCGGGGTCGATCGTGAATCGATACCCCGATGGCGCGCACCTTGCCTTCTTCGCGCAGCTTGACGAGCTCGCCGACGGTGCCTTCGGTCCAGGCCGAGCTCCGGCCGAGCCAGCCCATCTGGAAGATGTCGAGGTAGTCGGTCTGCAGCTCGCGCAGGGCCTTTTCGGCGGCACGGCGCAGGGTAAAGCCGACGTAGCCGGTCGATGGGATGGCGGCGATGACCATGCGCTCGCGCTCGCGGCGCAGTGCATCGCGCAGGGCGGGCAGGCTGGCGCTCTCGCGGATCGGCCAGAAGACGTAGTTCACGCCGCGCTCGAACGCGGCCCGAATGCCGGCTTCATCGATGCCGTAGTTGCCGGCAAGACCCAGCCGAAACACGCGCTTCTTGAGCACCGGGATGTAGCGGTGCGAAAAGTCATCGCCAGCCGGTGCCGGAGATTCGGGAGTCGACTCGGTGGACATGCGCTGGGCTTAGCCTCCGCCTACGAAGGTGACGAGCTCAATCTGATCGCCGGGCGCGAGCTTTACCTCGCCGCGCAGGCGCCGCGGCACGATGTGACCGTTGCGCTCGACCGCCACCTGCTCGGGGTCAAGTCCGAGGGCCAAGAGCAGCTCGCCCAGACTCTGGCCAGCGGCGATGAGCTGGGGCTGGCCGTTGACATGGATCTCAATGCGGGGGGCGGGCTCGCTCCCGGAGGCCATCGACGACATGGCGCGCATGGTGGCTGGGCTCGACGAGGCCGTCAACCCCCCAGCGCTCCCCCGCGATGCGGCGAGGACTCGCTAACCGCGGCCGGCAGGCGCAGGGAGAACACGGTGCCACCGGCATCTGGGTTGTCGAAGCGAATCTCGCCACCGTAGATCCAGATGAGCTTGCGCACGGTGTTCAGCCCCAGGCCGGTGCCGGTGCTGGGCTTGGTGGAAAAGAACGGCTCGAAGATGCGGGCGCGGTTTTGTGGGGGAATGCCGCTGCCGTTGTCCTGCACCCGCAGCTCCCAGGCGGGCCGGCCGTCGGGGAACTCGGTGGGCTGAGCCGAGCAGACGATGCGCGGCACGAGCGACCCGTCATCGGGCTGGGCACTGCGGCGCTCGCGCAGGGCATCGCGCGCATTGAGGATAAGGTTGCGCAAGATCGAGTCGAGGTGTTCCCCGCGACAGCGCAGCTGGCAGGCGGCAGGCAGGCCATCGCTGAGCAGCTCGATCTGGTCGCGGCGCAGCTCATCGCGCAGTTCTGCGAAGATGGTGCTCACCACGTCGCGTGCGGCCACAGCAGGAATCGGCTCGTCGCTGTCCTTGCCGGGCTTGCCGAGCTGCGCATAGTCCATGAGCAGCTGGGTGAGCCCCAGGGTGCGTCCCAGCGCCTGATCGATGTGCAGGAGGACCTCGTGCAACTCTTGCTCGTTGCGATTGAGGCTGCGCACCGACTCGACGACCGGTGGCAGCGCCGAGGGGGGCAGCGAATCGCGCAGCGCAAGGAACAGATCTTTGAGGGTGCGACTGTTGTCGAGGCACAGGCTCCAGGGCTCGCTCCCATCCGCTGCGACGGGTCCTGCTTCGACGGTGGCGACACGGGCAAGCAGCAGGCGGGCACCGGTGATGGCGTTGCGCACCTCGTGGGCAAAGCCGCCCGCCATCTGCGACTCGGTGGCTTCGCGCTCAAGCCGCAGCAGGCGAGCCTGCGCTCCCTGCAGGGCCGCGGTGCGCTCGGCAACCCGGCGTTCGAGCTGAGCGTAGAGGAGCGCGTTGTCGATCGAAATGGCCATCTGCGCGCACAGGGTGGTGATTAGCTCGGCGCGGGCGGCGGTGAAGGCTCCGGCGACCAGCGTGTTTTCTAGATAGAGCACGCCGCGCAACTGACCGGCCTGGCTGAGCGGCAGGCACAGGATCGAGCGCGGGCGGCGACTGCGCACGATCGGGTCCTGGCTAAAGTCGGTCGCGCCATCCCCGCTGAGCGTGGCGTCACTAAGGAGCACACGCTCACCCTTGCGACTGACGAAGTGGACGATGGCGGGCACGATCTGCGGCGTGGCTTCGATGCTCTGCGGCGGATCGAGGCGGCGCAGCTCTCCTTGGCTGTTCAGCACGGCGAAGGTGGCGAGCGGATCATCGCCGGTCGTCGCGGCGGTCGATGCAGTCTCGGTGAGTGGGCCAAGTCTCGTCGCGGTGTCATCGCTGGGGGCGCCGCCCGGCGGCGTCTGCGGCGGCAGGCGGAGGAATAGCGCGGCGCTCTCGGCTCCGGCGTTCTCGGCGATCAGGTTCATCATCCGCAACAGCAGCTTGTCGAGCGAGACCTCGCTGGACAGGGCCTGGGTCGCGCGCAAGAGGGTCGGGACGTCGAATGCCGCGGCGGCCTGCGCACTGGTCGTGCTGACGCTGAGCTGGACGTCGACAGCGCGGCCGGCGGCGACGGCAAGTAAGCTCCCAGCGGGCACCGGCGGCAGGGCGGCCCAGGTCGCGGTGCTCGCCTCGCTGCGGCCTTGATCGGGGAAGCTGCGATCCATGTCGGCCAGCTTGGCCAGCGCGCCGTAGCGTTGATAGGCGCTGCGAGCCCGCATCAGATACACATCGGCCGCTTCGAGGAGCTGACGACTGCGCAGGAGCTGCGAGGTCCGCTCCAGGGCCAGTGCTTCGTCGCGCAGGAAGCTCTCTTGCCGGGCGTGCTGGGTGGCTTCGTTGAGGTCGCGCAGCGCTTCGTCACGCTGGCCGGCCAGCCAGGCCACTTCGGCGCGCACCATGAGGTAGCGATGCTGAAAGTTGCGCGGGGCGTGCTGCGCCCAGCGGGCCAGGGCGCGCAGGTTGTGGCGCAAGCGGCGCTGCAGGCGGAGCGCTGTCAGACCGCGCTTTTGCGGCAACACGCGCGCGATCAGCAGGGCTTCGACCCAGTAAAACTCGACGATGTCGAGCAGCCCCAGCAGCACGGCATCGGCGTCGGGGCGGTTCTGCGCACAGTGGGCAAGGCCGGCTTCGGCATCGCCAAAGATCAAGCAGAGCAGCGCGCGAAAGTTGTTGTGGAAGTAGACCTGCACGCGCATCTGCATCTCGGTCAGGGTCTTTAGACAGGCCTCCTGATCGAAGTCGGGTGCAGTGAGCAGGAGCGGGCCATCGGTCTCGCCACGCAGCGCCCGCGCAACCTGACGGATCAGGCGCAGCGCTTCATGACCGGCAGCGTGATTCATCACCGCGACCGCCGAGAGATAGCGCTCGCAGTCGGCGACGAGCTCACCCAGGGGACAGCCGCTGAGCAGGCTCCAGCGGGCCAGGGTGTTCACGGCGTAGACGGCGTAGGTCAGGTTCCCTGACTCTTCCCCGCGACGCCACGCCGCGTGCAGCAGGCGCTCGCCCGAGCGTAACGGGTGAGTGAAGTGGTTGGCGATGGCCACGTAGACGCACTTGACCTGGGACTCGGTAAACGCGTCTGGGTAGCGCTCGACCAAGCCCAGAGCCAGCTGTCCCAGCGTCTCGCCCTCGGCAAAGTTGCCCAGGCCCGAGCCAATGATCGCCGCCAGAAAGACATAGGCGACCGCTGACAGCGCGTGATGGCCATGCACCAGCGAGAGCTGAATCATGCGGCAGAGCAACACCGCCAGCAGGTTGGGGCTGACGAAGTAGGCCGACGCCGTGGCATCGCCGAGCATGCGCAGGATGGCGATCTGCTGGGGGTCGCGCAGGGCAGGCTGATCGAGCAGGTGCAAAAGATCGTCGGGCCGAGCGTCCGAGCGGCCTCCGCTTTGGGCCAGTCGAGCCGCCGTGCGACGCATGGCACGACGGGTGCGCAGCAGCTCATAGAGCACGGTGACCGCGCTTGGCGTACGAGGGACCGCCACCCCCAGCTCGCGCAGCCCATCGATGAATGCGTACGTCGATGAAGTGGTGTCGCCGGTGTGACGGTAAAAGAGGCCGGCGACGTAGTAGGCGCGGGCCCGCTCGGCTGGACTGGGCGCGCTGTCGTAGAGCAGGGAAAGGACCTGCTTGGCCTCGTCGAAGTGTCCAGTCAGGTAGGCGCACTCGGCCTGGCCGAGGAACAGCTCCATCGCCAGCTTGGGGTACTTCTGCCAGGCGCTGGCCGGCAGTCGCTCGACCCCTAAGCGAAAGTTTTCGTGGGCCGCAACGAAGGCGGCTGCGCCGCGGGCCCGCTCCGCCGCCCGCAGGTTCAGGCGGCAGAGCAGTAGGCGCTCGCGTGCATCCAGGAGCTCGTGCGCTTCGTTGAGGTGATTGGTCAGAGCGAACAGCCGACGATCGTCAGCTTGAGGCCCGCTGTCTTCGGCCTGTGCTGGGGTCGCTGCTTCAGCACTCTGCACGGCGTCCGGTGCGGCTGCGCCCCCGGCCGGCCCCAGCAAGGCGCGGCTGATCTGCAGATGCAGGACTCGCCGCTCTTTGTCTTTCAGCGTGGAGTACGCCGCCTGCTGCAGGCGATCGTGGACAAAGCGATAGGCACCGGCCACCGGGATCAGAAACCCTTCGGCAACGGCTTCGCGCAGCGCTGCCGCCAGGTCGGAATCTGCGGGCGATGCCGCACCCGCCGGGCGAAATGTCTGCTGCAGCAGATCGACAGTAAAGTCGCGACCCAAGCAGGCCGAGAGCTGCAGCAGCTGACGGGTCTTGGGAGCAAGCTGCGAGAAGCGCTGAACCAGCACCTCGACGACGTTGTCAGCGATGGGCGCGGCGGCAATCTGGTCGAGCTGCCAGGTGAAGCCGCCGGTTGCGCGATCGAAGCGCAGGAGGCCATCGTGGTGCAGCTTGGTCAGGTAGGCCCCGGCGAACAGCGCGTTGCCGTGGGTCTTGCCCCACAGTCGGGCGGTCAGCGGGCGCGTCGCCTCAATCGGCTGGTGCAGGGTATCGGCGACGAATTCGTTCAAGCTCTCTTCGCCGAGCGGGCCGATCGACAGCCGGCTGACTGGACAGGCCACGCGCGAGATCTCACCCAGCATGGCGTGCAGAGGATGCGCGGGGCCGACCTCAGAGTCGCGATAGGCGACGATGAGCAGCAGGCTGCCGCCTCCGCGATCCGACAGGACCTGCGGCAGGAGCTCCAGCGTCGCGGGGTCGGCCCACTGCACATCATCGAGAAACAGCACAAGTGGCGAGCCATCAAGGCACAGCGCCTTGAGCAGGCGGGCAAAGGCGGCGCGGAAGCGGTTGCGCGACTCGGCGCTCGGGACTTCGGGAGCAGGGGCCTGCTTGCCGAGGATCAGCTCAAGCTCAGGCAAGAGCGGACTGAGCACGGCGGCGAGATTGCCACCGCTGCGCGTCTGCTCGGGAGCCGAGAGCAGGCCGCCGATTCGTCGTCGCCAGAGCTGAAGGATCGCCTCGCTGCTGCTGCCGATCTGCTGCAGGGCCAGCGACAGCGCAGAGAGCAGAGCGCTATACGGGCGGTCGCGACTGAGCTGATCGAACTTGCCGCTGATAAAGAAGCCGAAGCCGGCTTTTTCGCCTGTGGGGGCAGGCTTGCCCCGCTCGGGCTTCGTGGTGTCCTCAGGTGTTGAGCCACGGTAGCGTTCGACCAGGATGCGCTGGAGCTCTGAGATCACCGCACTCTTGCCCACGCCGGCGGCGCCGCTGACCAGGATGAGCTCGGGGGCGCCCGCTTCGGCGACGCGGGTCACGGCGCCACGGAGCAGCTCGACCTCGTTCCTTCGACCGTGCAGTCGCTGCGTCAGCGCGAAGCGCTCTTGCCGATCGTGGGTCGCGATCGCGAAGTCGACGATGGCCTGGCGCGGCGGCAGCGCAGCATTCTGCTGCAGCAGCTGCAGGCAGTGCTGTAGATCTTGCTTGAGCCCGGGGCAGCTCTGGTAGCGCTCCTCGGGGGTCTTGGACAGCAGCTTGTGGACGATGTGCGCCAGGACCGAGGGTAGGTCGGGAGCGACGGTGGCCAGCCAAGCCGGCTGCCGCGCGATGTGACAGTGCAGGAGCTCCAGCGGATCGCGAGTCGGAAATGGCAGCTGTCCGCAGAACAGGCGATAGAGCGTGGCACCCAGGGCGTACAGATCGGTGCGGTAGTCGATGACGCGGTTCATGCGTCCCGACTGCTCGGGCGATAGGTAGGCCAGCGTGCCTTCCAGTCGCCCGGCTGGCTCGTGCGGGCTGCCGGCGATGAGCGCGGCGGCCCCTCCGGCAGCACCCGCTGTACCGTCGATGCTATCGGCCAGCGCTAGCTCGCGCGGCATGACGGTGGCCAGGTTGAAGTCGATGATCTGCACCTGATCCGGCTGGCTCAGGCTCGGGGCCGCAATCGGCAGCAGGATGTTGTTGGGGTTGAGATCCTTGTGGATGACCCCGCGCTGATGGATGCGATCGAGGATGTCGGTGGTGGCGATGGCGATGCCCAGCGACTCTGCGAGCGGTGGCACACCGCGGGATAGCCGGCTACTCAGCGACTCGCCACCAAAGTCCTGCAGCACCAGAGCGCAGGCCGGGCTGCCCCGCGATCGCCCCTCCTCCTCCTCGAACGCGAGGACCTGCGGAATGCCGGCCGAGCGGGCGGGGTCCGGCGCACCCGGGTCCTGCAGCTGACGCAGGATTTCGTGCTCATGTCGCAGACGCGCCGCGGCGGTGTGGCTGTCTTCCCCTGGCCGTTTGAGGATGACCGGTTCTTGCGAGCGACGATCACGGGCGCGATAGACCACCGAAGTCGCCCCGCTGTGCAGGACATCGATCAGGCTGTAGCGGGCGGCTAGCCAGGCGGGCAAGGCCAGAGCGGGCTCGGCACCCCGCGGGCTCGATGGGGTCTGGCGCGGCGGTACATCAATCCCCGGCATCGTGGTGTTTTGCCCCCAAAAAAACGAACGATCGATGGTGGCTAACCGCTGCGCCCCCCGAGGAGGGATGACTCATGCGCGTGGGCTGTGGCCGGGACGCGCAGCCATCCCCGGCTCAGCCGCTAGAACACTTTGGGCTTCTTCTTGGGACCGCCCCCGGCCCCGGGGTTCGGCTTGCGGATCGGAGGCGGCGGATTCGGCTTCGCCTTCTTGGGTTCGCTGCCTTTGCCGGCCGGGTTGTTGCTTGGGTCGGTGCCCGGGTTGCCGGGTTCGACGGGAGGAGTCGTCGGGTCCTTGCCGCTGCCGGGGTTTGCGCCGGCCGGCTTGCCCTCGTCACCTGTCCGCACGGGATCGGCGCTGTTCCCCTTGCTGCCGCTGTCTTCGGTGGGCGTCTTGCCTGGCGTGGCGGGGGTCGTGGTGCTGACTGGATCACTCGGCTTGCCGCCGCCTCCCAAGAGAATCAGCAGGAGGACCACGAAGACCAAGGTGGCCAAGCCCCCAGCCGCGATCGCCAGTCGCTTGGGCTCGCGAGGGGTGATGCCGGTGAGCGCGAAAGCCCGCTCGCGAAACTGCTGCAGCTGAGCACCGAGCGCGGCTCGTCCGCCGGAGGAGATGGCCTGCTCGCCGGTGGCTCGCGACAGCGTGCTGGGATAGGCGGTATCGACGGAGCTGCCGGGCTGCGAGCGCTTGAGGCTGCTGAGCGGCAGCGTGGCGTTCATCGCGCTTGCGGGCCCTTGTCCGGGGACTTGATCACGGCCGACGCGCGGTACCAAGCCGGTGATCGGAATCGTCGCCTTGATCGCGCTGTCCGATGCCCCCGCGTTGTAGGCGACGCGAGTCGGGACGGCTTGCAGATCGGTGGGATCCGTCGGGCCCTTGGGCTCATTCCCCGGCTCGATCTCCTGCAGCAGTCCTTCGCCTTCCTGAATGCTTACCGGCGTCTTGTTGCTGTCGCCGAGCAGCGAGTCGAAGGCCGACGAAGACATCGAGATGCTGGTCGGCGTGTTGCCGCTGGGCGGCCGGGGGCCGGGGTTCGGCTTGGCCATCGCCGCCGTGGCTTCGCCGGGCTGGGCGGTGACCCGCGTCGGGGCCTCGGGGAAGGGGGCCTGGGTAGTCGGCGAAGTGGGCGTAGCGATCAGCTCAGCAGGCGCTTGGCCAACCGGAACGGTCATCGGCAGCATGTCGCCGCTGATCGCCGGGATGGTTCGCACCATCTCGGGAGCGGGGCTGCCGTGGGGCTGCGCTGAGCCTGGCCCCTGGCCCGGCTGCATCGGCGAGGTGATCGGGGTCGGCGTGCCGCCGGGCCGCGCTTCGAGATGGGGAATGCGGGTCGCCGCACTCGGTGTGCTGGGGAATGCGGGACCCGCGGGTACCGGCGGAGCGGGGTGCGGAATCCGCGTCGGCGCATCGATTCCCATCCCGCCGGCTGGGGGAGGCGGAGGGTGGCCAACGTGTCCCGCCGCGGCGGCGCCAGCCAAGACCGGAGCGGCCCCCGCATGCCCAGGCATAGCCAGGGCCGGCCCCACCTGTTCCACCTGCAGTGGCATGCGCATGACCGCGCTGTTCATCTGCAAGCCCGAGGTCAGTCGGATCTGTGCGCCGACCGTCTGGCCGTGACCGCTGATGGCGCGGACAAAGTCGGCCATGCGCGGGAAGCGATCGTCCTTCTTCTTCGCCATGGCGCGCGAGATGGCGTTGAGCACATGCTCAGGAACGTCGGGGCACAGCTCCTTGAGCGGCGTGGGCTGCTCGTGCACCACCATGTACAGCACGCCGACCAGGTTCTCGCCGTCGAAGGGCAGCCGTCCCGACAGCGCCAGATACATGATGACGCCCAGCGACCACTGATCGGCACGACCGTCGAGCTGCGAGTTCTGGCCCAGCGCGGCTTCCGGCGACATGAACTGCGGCGTGCCGAGGATGGTCATGTCGCGCGTCATCTGCGCCCCGGCGCGGCGAATCTTCGAGATACCAAAGTCCACGACCTTGGCGATCTCGGTCACCATGTCGGCAAGCTCGTGGCGGACGAGATAGATGTTCTGCGGCTTGATGTCGCGATGAATGACGCCGCGCTCGTGCGCTGCGTGCAGCGCGCTGCCGACCTGGCGCCCGATATCCAGGACTTGATCGAGCGGCAGCTTGCCGACTGTGCACAGCCGCTGATAGAGGTCCTCGCCTTCGAGGAGCTCCATGACGATGAACGGCGTGCCGTCTTCGTCGGCGTCAAAGTCGGTGACCTGCACAATGTGCGGGTGGCGAAGGGCCGAGACGGTGCGCGCTTCGTCTTGAAAGCGCTTGTAGATTTCGGCATCGGCCGCGGTCTCGCGATGCAAGACCTTGACGGCAAACATGCCGCCCGTGCGCACGTGCTTGGCCGCATAGACCGCACCCATGCCGCCTCCGCCCAGGAGGCGCTCAATCTGGTACGTCCGGGCCAGGGTCCGGCCGATGATATCTGCCGGCTGCGGCATTGAAGGCTCTACACTCTCCCGAGCGTCGTCGATAAAATGACGCTCACGTTTACTATAAACCAGTCGCTGCCCTCGGGCCTAGCTAAGATCGCGTGACGGCTGGTGGAGGCTTGGCGGACCTGCCGATCTGGGGCCTGACCCTGCTGTGCAGTGTCCACTGACCCCGCCGCGATGGGAGAGCCGTGGTCCCGAGACTCAGGTGATTATGAGCGCAGAAGAGCAATCCTCCGACGAGCTTTACTTGCCGCTGGCCCCGCATTTTCGGGTCGACCCATACCCCGACCTACATCGCTTGCGGCAGCTACAGCCGGTGTACTGGTCGCCTAGTGGGTACTGCTGGGTGCTGTCCCGCTACAACGACATCAAGCAGGTCCTTGCCGATAAGCGCTTCGCGATCGGTCTCGATCAGCTGATGCAGATCGAGGCGCTCAAGCCAGTCTTTGCCGAGCCCTATAACCAGATCATCCGCACCCAGCTTCTGGGGTCGGATCCCCCGGATCACACCCGCATCCGCAGCGTCCTTTTGAAGGCGGTGTCACCGGCCCGGCTGGAGAGCTTGCGCCACCTGAGCCAGTCAGTCATCGAGGAACTGATCGGCCAGGCCAAGGCGCAGGGTGGGTTCGATCTCATCTCTGACTTCGCCCATCCGCTGCCCTTCCGCATCATCTGCGCCATCCTGGGAATTCCCGAGGAAGAGCGGGGGCCACTCGTCGATTGGACGCACGCGCTGATGCGGCCGACCGATCCTACGCCGCTGTCTCCGGCGGAGACCGCGTGGTGCAACGCCTCGGCCTATGGCTTCCGCGACTTTTTTCTGGGCATGGTGCGGCGCGAGCGAGCCCAGCCTAGCGAAGGTTTTTTTCACGAGCTGGTGGCCGCGCACGACGAGGGACGAATCCGAGAAGACGAATTGGTGGCGAACCTGATCCTGCTCTTCTGCGCCGGACACGACACGGTCATCAACCTGTTTGGCAACGGCATGCTGGCGTTGTTTCGTCACCCGCGCCAGATGCAGATCCTGCAGGAAGATCCCAGCCTGATCCGTGGCGCCGTTGAGGAACTTCTGCGCTACGACACCTCGGTGGCGATCGCGCGCCGCACCGCGCTAGAGACCGTCGAGATCGGCGGGCGGGTGATCGGCCGCGGACAGTATGTGCTGTGTCTGCTTAATGCCGGCAATCGCGATCCCGAGGTGTTCGAAGATCCCGATCGCCTGGATGTCCGACGCCAGAACGTAAAGCCGCTGTCGTTTGGCGGCGGCATTCACTACTGCTTGGGCGCCCAGCTCGCCCGCATCGAGGGGGAGCTGGGCATCACGGCGCTCCTGACGCAGCTAAAGGATCTGGAGCCCGAGACGCTGGAGCCGGTCTGGAAGCGCAATGTCTTTGTCCGCGGGCCCGAAGCGCTGCGCGTGACCTGTCAGCAAGGCTAAAGCGAGGGACGCTGATGACGATGACGATCAAAGAAGCGAGAGAGTGGCTGAAGTACGACGCGCGAACCGCCTTCTTCGTGAACGCGATGCAGTTCATCAACTGGGAGCGCATCGAAGGCGACATCATCGAGTTCGGAGTCTCGGTGGGCAAGAGCCTGGGGCTGCTCGGCGTCCTGCTCGAAGAGAACCTCGCGCTGTGGCAGTACAGCGAAGCGGCATGTCGCTCGCGACGGCTGATTGGCCTCGACACCTTCAGCGGCTTGCCTGATGACGATCAGGTTCACCCCCGCTGGGGCCGCGGCTCGTTCGCCACCAACTACCTGCACGGTCATCCCAGCTTGAGCTATGGCGAGCCGATCACGCCGGACTCGATTCGCCTGCTGTTTCAGCGCTGCGGGCTGCCTGAGCCCGAGCTGCTTGAGGGGCTATTTTCGCAGACGCTGCCCACGCTGATTCCCGGCAAGACACAGAAGGCGGCCCTGGTGCACATCGATAGCGATCTGTATCCCTCGGCCAAGGAGGCGCTGCTCGGCGTCGAGCCGATCCTGCAGGACGGATCGCTGATCTGCTTTGACGACTGGTTTATGTACCGCGGCAATCCCCATAAGGGCGAGCAGCGCGCATTCCGTGAGTTCTTGGCCGAGCATCCGCACTGGCAGGCGGTGCCGTATCAGACGTACTCGGTGTTCTGTAACTCGTTCATCATGCACCGACGCGACACTGCCTCGGCCGCCCCTGGCAGCGACGGCGGCATGCTGGGCGTCTGAGTCCGCGGCCACGCAGGGAACGGCGTCGGCGGTCGGGCTTAGTTGGTGGGGGTGAACAGCGAGCCGGCGTAGAACAGCGCTGGGCCGGGGCCGGTGGCGACCACGCCGGACGACATGGCACTCAGCCGCTGGAAGTTGCTCGTCAGGCGCGTGTTGATCAGCGTAAAGGGGATGGCCGAGCCGGGGGCCTGCGGCGTGTCGTCCCAGCGCAGGACGACGCCGTTCGTGCCGGTCACCCACACCTGACCTGTGCTGTTGCTGCCGAAGGAGTCGGGCCCGCTGCCGATCGCCGTAAAGTCGGCGGTGAAGCTGCCCGGCAGGAAGCTCTTGTACGAATCGAAGGTCAGGGGAGCCGGCGACTTGTCGCTGAGCGGTGCGGTACCGCGCACGATGGTCGTGCCGTTGCCGACTGCGCGCACGTCGAGGCGGCTTGCTGCCGCATTGGCCGCCACCCAGACGCCATTGAGGTTCTGCGTGATGGCCGGAGTGACCGGGTAGTTGTAGCAGTTGATGCTGGCCGAGATCGGGTAGTAGCGCAGCAGCGTCCCCTGATCGGCGGCGAACCAGCAATCATACAGCGGACCGACCGTGCGCGTGGCCGCGACGCAAGACACGGCGTTGATGTCGCGCGTAAATGGGGTGGTGGTCACGCCGTTGGTGCAGTTCATTCCGGTAGCGTCGACCTTGGCGCCCAAGCCGGGGTTGTAGTAGCCGACGTAGCCGCCGCTGCCCGCTAGCCAGACATCCCCCACCGAGGGGTCGGCGATAGAGGCTGCGCGCCAGTTCAGGCCGACGATGAGGGTGCCGCTTGGCGAACTGACGGTGAGTGGCTCTAGCGCGTTCGTGGTGGGGCTGTAGCGCAGGACATAGCCTTTGGTTCCGGCGATGATCACTTCGCCGCGCGAGTTGCCGACAATCGATGTCCAGTCGGGCGGCAGGGCCGCCAGGCTGGCGGGCAGCGGGACGGTCGTGTAGCGCTCGCCATTCCAGCGCAGGATCTTGCCCTGGTCGCCGACCAACCAGATGTCTGTGGGCGACTTGGTCCAGACCGACATCTTCTGCGTCGGGAAATCGACCGGCTCTTTGGCGCCCGCGCAGGTCGAGGTCGTCGTCGCCAGATCCAGCGTCAGGTTCTGCCGATACTCGCCCGGCAGCTTCACCGTGCCGTTGCCCGAGTTGAGGCTGCAGGGGATCTCGTTGGCGTATGAGAAGACCTGTACTTCCAGGTCGCCAGTGGTGCCGAGCTGCGCTTCGATGCCGAAGCGATCGAGGTTGCCGTGCACACCTGAGCTACGAAACGTCGGCTCGTTGAGCTTGTAGTACGCGCCGAGCGCAGTCGCGGCTTCGCTGCGATTCTTCAAAAAGATCACCGCCACTTGGCGGTTCTCGCAGCCGCCCAAGGTCGCGATCGACAGCAGTGAGCCAGCGACGGAAAAAGCGGTAAGCGAACGCGACCTGCCCGGCGATCGCCCGCGCGAATGATGGAGCGTATTCGTCATAGCCGACCCCCTGAAGTTAAGACGACAACCCAAGGCTAGAAGCGGAGCTGCAGCTGAATGATCTGGATATCGCCAGGAATCTTTCTTTGTTCCGCCACCACGCCGCCCGCGATGCCAGCGATCAGCACCACGGCAGCGGCGCCACCGACGACTCCCCAGAACCACGGCCGCTTGTAAATCGGCGGCTCGCTGGAACTGGCGGTGGTCGGCTTGGTCGCTGGATCCGGCGAGCCAGGCTGGCCGTTCGGGGTGGGGCTGGCTCCGGGCTGGGGCTGTCCATCTTTCCCAGACGGCTTTTCGAGCAGCGCCCGCGTCTGCGGGATGAACTCGTCGAGCTCCTTGCGAATCTTGCGCGGCGGATTGGGCTCCGCCTTGAGGTACAGCTCGTAGTAGCTCAGCGCTTCGCGGGCCTTGCCCATCTTGCGATAGACGGTGCCGATGTTGAGGAGGAGGCGCGGAAGCTGCCGAATCTCGTAGGCCTTCTGCAGCTCGACGACGGCTTCCTCGTAGCTCTTGCCTTCGTAGAGCTGCATGCCGCGGTTGTAGTGGTCGCTGAATTCGTCAGCGCACGCCGATCGCTCGCCGATGCCAAGCCAGCTCACCAAGCAGAGCAGCAACAGGAGTCTATTTGATAATCGCGACGTCATCGTTGTCTCGGACCGAGCCCCCACGCTTCTTGCCCTTGGTTTTCTTGCTGCTCTTCTCGCCCTTCTGGCTCTTCTGATTCTTCTTGCTGGTGCCCTTGCTGCTGCTGGCGATGGGCTGAAGTTCGCTCTTGTACGTCTCATCGCTCTCGCGGCTGAGCTTCAGACTGAGCGGCTGATAGCCCTCCAGCTGTAGCTGCACCGCGACCTGGCCTTTGGCTTGGCTGGCTTCGTGCCGCCAGGGCGTGGTTCCCAGGATCGTGCCGTCGGCAACGCGCACGACGCTGGCGCCCGGAGGATCCGAGCTGACCTGCCAGACCACGCTGACTTCGGCGGGTGTCTTGCTGGCCTGCACCTTGTTGGCGGTGGCCACGACCTGGCGCACTTGCTGCGTCGTGCGGCGCAGCTTGATCACCAGACCGCTGATCACCAGCAAGCACACCAGAAGCCCCCCCGCGAGAGCATAGAAGCCGGTGCGAGTGGGCTTGATCGTGCGCTTGGCGATCTCCCCCAGACTCGGCAGCCGCAGCGATGCCGTCGATGGATTTCGACTGCGCAGGTTCTCGCCGAGCATCACCAGCTCGCGCTCGAGCGCGGCCATCGACTCGAAGCGATCATCGGGCTTGAGCGCCATCGCTCGGTCGACGATCGTCTCCAGCGCGGCGGGGATGTTGCGGTCAGGGCGCACCCGGCTGGGAGCAGGCGGTCGCTCGGTCAGGTGCTTAAGCATCGTCGCGGCCGGCGAGGTGCCCTGGTAGGGAACCTGGCCGGTGATCATCTCGTACATGATGCAGCCGACGGCGTACTGATCGGCGCGGTGATCGGTCTTAAGTCCCTGCGCCTGCTCGGGCGACATGTACTCGGCAGTGCCCATGACCATGCCGGGCACCGTCAGCCGTGCTGGCGCTGGCGTCGGTGTCGCGTCATCGCGCGGCGTCGCATCGGGGTTCACCAGCGTGGCGATTCCGAAGTCGACAACCTTCGCCAGCTCGTCCGAGGTGCTGCTTTCTGCACTGGCTCCCGCGGCATCGGGGGTCACGGCCGACGCCTTGATCAGAAAGATGTTCGCGGGCTTGAGATCGCGATGGATGATGCCCTTTTCGTGCACCGCGGCGAGGCCGCGCGCGACCTGGGCGGCGAGGTTGCAGACGCGTCGGGCCGACATCGGGCCTTGGGCGATGGCATCGGCCAGCGTCTGCCCGACGAGAAGCTCCATCACCAGATACGGCTGCTTGCTGGTCAGTACGCCGAAGTCGAAGATCTCGACGATGTTCGGGTGGTGAACCAGCGAGGCCAGCTTGGCTTCCTGCAGAAAGCGTTGATGTGCTCCTTCGTCCTGCGTCTGCAGCATGACCTTCACCGCCACCGGCTTGTCGAGGACGATGTGCTGGGCGCGGTAGACCACGCCCATGCCGCCGCGACTGATCGCCGAGACGATGCGATAGCGCTCGCCGAGGATGGCTCCGAGAAGGTCATCGCCATCCTGCGAGCTCTTCTTGTCCACCGCGCATGCGTGGGCTGTGCCGTGCGCATATCGCGTGCCACAGACTGAACATACCCGGATGATTGACGAAGTGGCTGCCGAGAGAGACACCGGTGCCCCCGCGCACTGCCAATAATCTTACGGCAAAGCGCACCCGGGACCAATCGCTGTTTCCCGAAAGCGCCGCGATCTCCAGCACCGCAGATTCTGATGTGTGCTGACGCTGCGCTTCGCGCGACGTTTCCCGTCGAGCACACGGGGAATGTCGGCGACTCGGCGGAGTGTGTCACGCCATGCCGTGATGTCTGGACAACTTCTGCGCCGGGTTGCCGATGCAGCGACACCGGGATTCCCCCGGAAGGACAGTCGCCGGTTGGCTAGTTAAGCGTGATAACATGTCCAAGAATCGGCGAATTCTGTGACTCAGTCGCTCGATAACACCCGCTACTGCCCAGCGTGCGGAGCCGTCTACGCAGACGACACCGACTTCTGCCCTAAGGACGGCACCGCCGTCGAGCAGAAGGCCAAGATCGTCGCTGGACGATACGTCCTTAAGGCGACGATTGGCCTGGGCAATATGGGTACGGTGCACCGCGCGGTGCAGCTGCCGATCGGTCGCGAAGTGGCGGTGAAGCTGCTGCATCCCGATCTGGTGCGCAATCCCGAGATGGTGGCCCGCTTCGAGCAAGAGGCGCTCGCGGCCAGCACGGTCGATCACCAGAACGCCATCACCATCTACGACTGCGGTCGCAGCGAGGATGGGCAGGTCTACATCGCCATGGAGTAC
>DAORCZ010000054.1:16371-17583 GCA_035345735.1 Pseudomonadota bacterium
CAGGCCTCGCGCGGCGGCATGAAGACGATGGCCGGAGCGCGCATGGGCACGGCGCTTTACATGTCGCCGGAGCAGCTCGAAGGGCAGGAGGTTGGTAAGTTCAGCGATGTCTATGCCCTGGTCCTCATCCTGGTCGAGATGCTGACTGGGCGCATGCCCTGGGGACAGTCGACGGATGTCTCGGACACCGTGATGACGATGATGCGCTTGGTGACGCCGCCGCGCTCGCTGGCCGAGATGGTGCCGGGCGGCAAGTTTTCACCTGAGCTGCAGAAGGTGATTGATGAAGGCCTAGCCGTTTCCCCGGCCGACCGGCCACAAGACGGCGGCGAGCTCCTCAAGCGACTGGCGACGGTGCCCGAGGCGCAGGCGCTGGCCAATACCGCGTCGCGGCGCTCCGATGTCAGCCAGATGTTTTCGGCGGCGCTGATGAGCGCTGCGATGAGCAAGCCGACGGGTGCCGAGCGCGATGGGGCAGCGACGGGGGGCGGGGCCAGTGGGCTGCCCGGTACGACGGCAGGGCGACCGGCTGCGGAGCCGAACAAGCCGGCTGCGGCCGGCAAGGCGCTCTCGGCTTTTGAGACTCTGCGGACCAATGTGCCGTCGGCTCTGATACCCGGAGCGGGACCGACCTCGGGCGAAAATGCCGCCAGTGATCTGCCGGCCGCGCCCACCGTGGTGACCGCCAAGGGCGGGGCAGCAGGGGCTGGAAAGTCGGGAGCCCCGCTCTCCGCCGAGCCGACCAGGCCACGCCTGCCGACGCCCGCCAAGCCGCTCCTCTCCACCGACAAGACGATGCCGCAGCCGATGCCCGCGCCACGGCTGCCCGGTGGTCTGAGCATCGATGACACCCCGCCGACGCGTCCGCTGCCGCAGCTGAACCCGGGAATGGTGGCGGTGCTGCGGGAAAACGGCAACAACGCCAACACGCTGGAACGGCAGCTACGCAGCACGGTGACCCTAGGACGTCGCCCGATCACGCGCGGCTGGTTCGTCTGGCTGCTGATCTGGCTCGCGGTGCTGGCGCTGCTCGGAGCTGGCTACTTTCTGTGGGGCGCCAAGGACGCGCTCTTCAAGTAGCTACTTGCTGCGGCCTTCGACCTGCGAAACGATCTGGTCGACGCGGCTGGCATCGTCGAGACAGGCCATGACGCCATCGACGTAGACGATGAGCTTGCCAGGCAGGGCCGCGGTCGTCGCGACGGTGATGCG
>DAORCZ010000055.1:0-13185 GCA_035345735.1 Pseudomonadota bacterium
TACCATCCGCGCATGCGAGACATCCCCGAGGCAGCGCGCACGCTCTGCCGCGTCACGCCGCTGATTCGTACCCCCACCCTGGGCTGCTTTTTGAAGCTGGAATCGCTGCAGCGCACGGGCTGCGTGCAGCTTCGCGGGGCGGCGCTGAAGCTGACGCGGATGATGGCGCTGGATCGCACGGCGGGGGTGGTGGCAGCTTCGGCGGGCAATCAGGGGCTGGCGCTGTCGTGCGTGGGGCGGTCGGTGGGGATTCCGGTGCGCGTCGTCGTGCCCGAGAGCACGCCGCGCTGTAAGCGCGAGGCCATCACCAGCTTCGGCGGCGAGCTGATCCGCCATGGGGCTTCGCTCGTCGAGGCGGAAAAGATGGGGCGACGGCTGGCGGCGCTGCGCGATGCCCTGTTCGTCTCGCCCTGCGAAGATCCCGACGTCATCGAAGGCGATGGCGAGTGGCTGGGGATGGAGATCCTGCGGCAGAGCTCGGCGGTCACGCGCATCGTCGTGCCGATGGGGGGTGGGGGCCTGGCGGCGGGGCTTTCGGCGGCGGTCTGCGAGGCGGGCGTGGAAGTGATTGGCGTGCAGCCGGCGATTCACTCGGCGATGAGCGAATCTTTGGCCGGGGGCCGCGCCCTCACCGATTTTTCGGGTCCGCGCACCATCTGCGAAGAGCTGGAAGGCGGGGTGGGCTGGCGCAGCTTTCGCGCCGTCAAGCAGTACGTGCGTGAGCTGGTCCTGGTGCCGGAAGACGACATCCTGGCTGCTGTGGCCTTCGCGTTTCAGCGCCTGGGCCTGGTGATTGAGCCTTCGGCGGCGGTGGTCCTGGCGGCGGTGTGCAGCGGTCGCTTGGCGGTTGATGCGCACACCGTGCTGGTTATCACGGGTGGAAATCTCGACGGCGAAGTGCTGCAGCGATGTTTGGCTACGCGCAACGCTGAGCCGGAGGGGGAGCGGAGTCGTGCTCTTGGGTAGGACGCTGTTTACATATTGAGCTGCGACTGCCCTCAACGTGACCTTGCTGCACGGCTGGGGCCCCTCCCCAAGCAAAGCTTGGGGCCCCCCTTTCCAGGACGCTCTTTCCGTCGGGGCGCCGAAAAAAAGGTCCTGGGCGGCCCCAGCCTTACGGGCCCCTGGCGGGGGGATTTGTAAACAGCGGCTAGGGGGTGGGGCGGTAGGCGTAGAGGTTGCCGATGCGTTCTTTTAGGGTGTAGCGGCGGCGGAGGATGGGGAGGAGTTCGGGGGGGAAGCGGTCGGCGTGGCCGCCGGTGAAGGCGGTGGGGTCGTCGAGGGGAAAGTTGAGGAGGACGAGGCTGATCTGGCCGCGCTCGGCGGCTTGTAGGAGCGGGGTTGCATCCCACAGGCCGCGGGCGGAGAGCTGGGCGGCGAGGAAGGGCACGACCAGGGGCTCGCGTGAGGCGGAGGCGACGTACCAGGTCTGCTCGGCGAGGATGGGGCCGGGGGTGCCCCGCACAAGCTCCTGGGCGGCGGCTTGCTCGCGGGCGAGCGTCGGTAGCGCGGACCAGACGACGTAGCCGCAGCCGATCAGGTTCATTAGGGCCGTCACGGCGAAGTGAAGAGACAGCACGCGGGGCGAGCCTAGCGAGACGGCGAGTACGGCGGTGGCGACGATCAGCTCGGCCAGCAGGTTCGAGCCCGATCCGGTCCGTCCCAGGGACAACAGCCACAGCACGGCGACGGCAAAGACGCAGCGATAGGGGGCGAGCGTCACCCGCAGCTCAGACGGTAGGTCCCGCGAGGCGAAGGCACCAACGGCGGCGGCGTAGATGCCGGCCGACAGTGGCAGTACCCACAGCAGCCAGTTGTTGCGCAGCGTGGTGAAGGTAAAGGGCGCCGCTGACCACTGCACCAGCGGCGGGAACAGGCCGCCGCCGAGGACCAAGAGGGCCAAAAGTGCTCCGGCGATCCCGGCCAGCAGCAGGCCGCGGCGGGTCTCGTAGCGCAGCGCCCAGGTGACAAGGCCGACGGGAAACACCACCAGGCTGTGCTTGACCAGGACGGCTCCGACGAGCAAAAGCGCCGCCCCCAGCGGCCAGCCGCGCCAGCGCAGCGAGGCCAGCGACACCGCCGAGGTTGCCAGCGCTAGGCCGAGCAGGTCGGGTAGGCAGGTCGAGCCGCACAGCGCAATCGGCAGGCTGATGGCGCACAGCCCGGCCGCCAAGAGCCCACGTTGGGCCGAGCCGGTGGCTCGTCGCACGACGAGGCCCACCTGACCCATCGTCCACAGCAGACTCAGCCACGAGACGAGCGCGCCGGTGCGCAGCAGCTGGTACTGGCTGGGGGCCAGTTTACCGACGAGCCAGAGGAAGGTCGGGGGATAGTTGGTGCGCAGCATGGGCAGCCCGAGCCCCGCCGCATAGATCGCTCGCCCGGCCCGCAGGAGCCCGCTCCAGGTCGCGGTATCCCCGTCGCTGTACTGGTAGGGCACGGCGTAGTAGAAGGCGGAAAGCCACAGCGCCAGCGAGCCCAGAAGCCCCAGCCCCAGCCACGCCGCACAGAGCCGCAGCGGTCGGTCTTCTCCGACGAGATCCCTGCCACCAGCCACCATGCTGCCCATGAGCCGGCACCCTAGCACAAGGCGTGAAGGCCCGGCGGTGGGGCGTGCCGGTCAGCGCCCGTGCGATCCCCAGAGCGAAAAGGTCCAGAGGCTGGAGTGACTATGCTGAAATCGCGGGTCGGAACTAATGAACGATAACAGTCGGATTTTATGTATATAAATAATGATAATTAATGAATATCAATTATCCAAACGCACTCGGCAGGACGCGGGCGGCGAAGCGCGAGATCATGTCTTCGAGGTCTTCGGCGCGGGCCATGGCGGTGCGCCAGCTCTCGGGGATGGCGCTCTGGCCGTAGCACAGGCCGGCCAGGCCGCCGGCCAGGCAGGCGATGGAGTCGGTGTCACCGCCGAGGTTGACGGCGCGCAGCACGGCCTCTTCATAGGTCTGGGTGGTGAGGAAGCACCAGACGGCGGCCTCCAGTGTCTGCACGATCTGGCCGGTCGAGGGGACGACCTCGCGCGGGAGTTCCTCGATGCGGCCGTCGAAGAGCCGGCTGAAGTGGCCAAGCTCCTCGGCGTAGCGGGGGTGGTCGTAGGTGGCGCGGGCGAAGGTGTTGGCCCGACGATAGGCCCCGTGCGGTGATTCACCGTCGAGCAGCGCCTTGACCAGCACGCAGAAATAGCCAGCCCCGATCTGCACCCGCAGGTGGCGATGGGTCAGCAGGGTCACGCGTTGGGCATACATGGTCAGCGTCGAATCGGACTCGCGCGGGAAGCGCATGACCAGCGGCAACAGCCGTGACAGCGCGCCGTTATCGGTGTCGGTCTCGCTGCCTGACTCTTCGGGTGCCACGCCGCTGCGCAGCCGACCGATGGCCGCCGCGGTGGTGCTGCTGACGTCGAAGACCTGACCGGACGGTGTCATGTAGGCGTGGTCGAGAAAGCGCACAAAGCGCTGCGCCAGATCGGCGAGCTCCAGCTTGGGATTGAGCAGGCTGTAAAGGGTGCACAGCAGGAGCGAACTGTCTTCCGACCACGTGCCCGGCGGGACGTTGTAGGTGCCATAGCCCTGGGGGGCGCGCACCGGGTTTTGATCGAGCACCGAGCGCAGCTTGAACTCGACGGGCACGCCAAGAGCATCGCCGACGATGGCTCCCCACAGGCCGCCGCGCAGGCGCTCTTCAAAGCGGGCCTTCGAAAGCGCGGAGATCTGCGGCGGCGTGGACAGCGTCCCCGGACGAGTCGGCCCCGGCGGGCGGGACGGCTGGGCAGGCATCGCCGACGTGGGTACGCGCAGCGAGCCGCTCGTCGAGGTGGGCGGCTGCGAGAGTCGCGGCTCCGGCATGGCGACGGCAAGCTCGCCGCTCTGCTCCTGCGCCAAGAGGTTCTGGTAGGTCTGCAGCGTCGTGCGATCGAAGCAGACGAAGGTCACCTTGCGGATCGGATCGCCCCGACGGAGCGCGGCGTAAACCTCGCGCACCGCGATGCGTGTCGCCGGCACCAGCGGATAGCCATAGACGCCGGTGCTGATGGCCGGAAAGGCCAGGGTGGTGATGCCGTGCGCGACGGCGATCTCCAGGCAGCGGCGGTAGCAGCGGGCCAGGAGCTCAGGTTCGCTGCGGTTGCCGCCGTACCACACCGGCCCGACGGTGTGGATGACGTAGCGGGCCGGCAGGTTGTAGCCGCGCGTCAGCTTGGCATCGCCGGTCGAGCAACCGCCGAGCGTCCGGCACTCGGCAAGCAGGCCCGGCCCGGCTGCGTGATGAATGGCGCCATCGACCCCACTGCCGCCAAGCAGCGAGTTGTTGGCTGCGTTGACGATGGCATCGACCTGACAGCCGACGATATCGCCGAGTATGGCTTCGATCCGGACCCGCGCCTCAGCTGGCGACAGGGGCCGTCCGGTTGTGGCGGGCAGGCTCTCGCCAGACTGTGCCGCCGTGGCTGCCGATCCGCCCCGGCCGGCTGAGCCCGCCAGCGTCCCGCTGGATCCGGTAGCAGCTCCGCGCCCCTCGTCGCTATCACCCATGGCCGCATTCTATCATCTTGCCCCGCGGGCCAAGGCCCCTGATGATGCCGCGCCATGCCCCACGCTCCCCCTGTTTATCGTGATGCCGGACGCGATGCCGGCCCGTCGGCGCGCCGCACGCTCTACCCCCCTTGCGAGCCCTACACCAGCGGTCACCTGCGTGTCTCGCCCGTGCATGAGATCTATTACGAGGTCTCGGGCAATCCCCAGGGCCAGCCCGTGGTCTTCGTCCACGGCGGACCGGGCAGCGGCACCGAGCCCAATCAGCGACGCTTCTTCGACCCCAGCGCCTACCGCATCGTGCTGTTCGATCAGCGCGGCGCCGGACGCAGTCGACCGCACGCCTCGCTGGAAGACAACACCACCTGGCACCTCGTCGCTGACATGGAGCAGTTACGGCAGCACCTGGGCATCGACAAGTGGCTGGTGTTTGGCGGCTCCTGGGGCAGCACGCTGTGCCTGGCTTATGCCGAAACCCATCCCGAGCACTGCCTGGGCCTGATCCTGCGCGGCATCTTTCTGCTCTCACGGCGCGAGACGCAGTGGTTCTATCAGGACGGCGCCTGCCAGATCTTTCCCGACGCCTGGGACGACTTCGTGTCGATCATCCCCGAGGCCGAGCGCGGCGATCTGGTCAGCGCCTACTATCGCCGCCTGACCTGCGGCGATCCCGCCGTCGAGCAGGGGGCTGCCCGGGCCTGGAGTCTGTGGGAAGCGCGGACCAGCAAGCTGTTTGAAGATCCGCAGATCATCGCCCGCTTCACCGTCGATCGCTTCGCGCTCTCGATCGCCCGCATCGAAGCCCACTACTTCATGAACGACGGCTTCCTGCGCACCCCCGATCAGCTGCTCACCGACGTCGGCCGCATCCGCCACCTGCCCGCCGTCATCGTCCAGGGCCGCTACGACGTCGTCTGCCCCATCGAAGCCGCCTGGAAGCTGCACCGCGCCTGGCCCGAGGCCGAGCTGCGCATCGTCCCCGACGCCGGCCACGCCGCCACTGAGCCCGGCACCCTCCACGAACTCATCCTCGCCACCGACCGCTTCCGCAGCCTGAGCAGTCACACCGCGCGATAACCCCTCCGTCGGAGAAGGAGGCCAGCGAAGGCGCGGCTCGCCTCAGTCTGCGATGGCTCGGGCGGCGAGGCGGGCCAGGCCAGTCTGCCAAACGGGGTACCTATGCCTAAATTAAGAAAAGTGTCTTAATAATATTTAACTGTTCTTTTGTGGATTAAGTGCTGATATTTATTGTATAATAATAGTCGGCTGGGCCGCCTGCCTCTCCCCGGCGGCCTGCCGGGGGTGGGGGCCTAGTCGAAGGCGGCGACGCCGGTGATGTCTTCGCCGACCACGAGGGTGTGGATGTGGTCGGTGCCTTCGTAGGTGAAGACGGACTCGAGGTTGCACATGTGTCGACCGGCCTGGTACTCGTCGGTGATGCCGTTAGCGCCAAGCAGGTCGCGGGCGTTGCGGGCGCACTCCAGGGCCATGCGGACGTTGTTGCGCTTGGCGAGCGAGACCTGGGCCGGGCGCAGCTTGCCGGCTTCCTTCAGGCGACCGAGGTGCAGGGACAGAAGCTGGGCCTTGCTGATCTCTTCGACCATGTCGACGAGCTTGGCCTGGACCAGCTGATGACCGGCGAGCGGGCGGGTGAACTGCCGACGGTCTTTGGTGTAGCGCAGGGCCTCGTCGTAGCAGGCCATGGCGGCGCCGATGGCGCCAAACGAGATGCCGAAGCGCGCCTGGTTTAAGCACGAAAGCGGCCCGCGTAGACCCTGCACCCCCGGCAGCATGGCCGAGGCGGGGACGACGCAGTCTTCGAAGATCAGCTCCGAGGTGACGGAGGCGCGCAGCGAGAACTTGCCGTGGATGTCGCGGGTGGAAAAGCCGGGCGTGCCGCGCTCAACGAGGAAGCCACGCACCGACTTGGCGTTGGCGGTGCCGCTGCCGTCTTCGTCGGTCTTGGCCCAGACGACGGCGACATCGGCCAGGCTGCCGCTCGTGATCCAGCGCTTCTCGCCGGACAGGACATAGCTGTCGCCGACGCGACGAGCGACGGTGCGCATGCCGCCGGGGTTGCTGCCGAAGTCGGGCTCGGTCAGGCCGAAGCAGCCGATGGCCTCGCCGCTGGCCATCGCCGGCAGCCAGCGCTGCTTCTGCGCTTCGCTGCCGTAGGAGTGGATGGGGTACATCACCAGCGCCCCCTGCACCGAGGCGAACGAGCGCACGCCGCTGTCGCCGCGCTCAAGCTCTTGCATGATCAGGCCGTAGGCGATGGGGCCAAGACCAGCGCAGCCATAGCCCTGCAGGCTGGCTCCAAGCGCACCCAGGGCGCCGAGGCGCTTGGGCCAGGCGGGATCGAAGCTGCCGTCGCGGAAGTGCCGGCCGATGACCGGCAGGATCTCGTCGTCGACAAAGCGGCGGAAGGTGTCGCGCACCAGGCGCTCTTCTTCGGTCAGAAGCTCGTCCAAGCCCAGGAAATCAACGCCAGAAAACGCCATGAACGGTCTGCTCCTTTGAATAGGACGGTGTCGGGGACGGGACAGAGATCGGGACGGGACGGCTGGCGGGACCGCCAGGGTTATCGTCGGTGCGCGTCGACCAGCCACTCTTGCGTGGCGCGGGTCAGGATCGAATCGATGGGGACCTCGCCGTGGTCGATGACGAAGCTCGTCGAGAGCTGCGCTCCTAGCTCGGGCATCGAGGCGCCAAACGGCGGGCCGCCGGGATAGCTGTGGCAGTAAAAGAGGGCGATCAGGCGACCGCCGGATTTCAGCAGGCGCGCGACCTGCTGGATGTATTCGTCGCGACGGCTGGGATCGATGGCGCAGTAGCAGCAGTGCTCGACGACGAGGTCGTAGCTAGAAGCGGCGAGCGGGCCAGCCCCATCGCGCAGAAAGAGGTCGCGCTCGACGGCCTGCACGACGTCGGCGAGACCGGCGGCCGCGACCGCTTCCCGCGTCGCTCGTACGGCGGAAGGGGCGATGTCGAGGGCGACGATCTGGGCCTGGGCCGACTGCGCCATGCGACCGAGGACCAGCGCCTCGTGTCCGCGACCGGCGCCGAGCACGAGGACCCGCTGACCCGGCCGGAGGATGAGCTGCGACGACAGATAGCGCGCAAGCGGCGGGGCGGCCCGGCCGAGCTCCCAGCCGTCGCCACCGTTCTGGTACAGAAATTCCCAGCGGGCGTCGTAGGGCAGGCCTTCGGGCTCGCTCTTTTTGGGACGGAGCTCGCGGACGGCAGTGCGGGCGGCTTCGCGCAGCAGGCCCTGCAGCGTCGCGTAGTCGCCATCGGTCCACAACAGTGCGGCGGGCTCGCCTGGCTGCGATGGTCGGCCGCCTCCGCTTATCGGCGATCCGCTGGTGGGCGAGTCGGCGGCGGGCGGACCCGAGGGCGGGCTGCGCTCGGCGATGTAGCCCAGCCGCAGGCGCCGCGCTTGGGCATCGACCTCGAAGGCGACCAGCGTCGCATCGCGTGGCGTACGGCTCGATGCCGGACCGCGACCATGAGCCCAGTCAAAGAGCGGCTGCGCCGCCCCGGCGACCCGCTCGCAGGCGGCGGCATCGAGGTCGGCTTCGATCACTCCGGCGGCGCCAGCGGCCCGGACGTGCGCGCTCTTGTGCCGACGGTCGAGGGATAGCGAGTGGAGATCCACAGCGCGCCTCTAGCCGAAGACTTTCTTGACCAGCTCGCCGCGTACGTCGGCCTGCATGACATCGTCGAGACTGCCGATGGGTTCGCCGGCGATAAAGACGAGGGGAAACTCGGTCCGTTTGGCCTGCGTAAGCGCCCAGCTGCGGCTGACTTCGTCATCGGTGACGTCGAGCACGGTGTAGGGGATGTCGCGGCCCTTGAAGATGTCTTCGATCTTCTTGGGCGTGCGGTAGTCCTGGTCGGTGATGTAAAGCGCGACCGGGGCGGCCTCGCGGGTCGGGGCTTGGCTGCCTTGGCGCTCTTCCGCGACGAGGGCTTCGGCTTCGGCGACCTGTCCTTTGCGGCGCGCAAGCTCGTCCTGCGAGCACAGCGGCTGACCGAGCAGATCGTTGGCGAAGCGCAGGGCCTGACGGGTCCAGCGCACGGGCGGAACCCCGTTGCCACGGTCATCGTAGACGGCATCGTGCAGGAGCACGCGGCCGCGATCGAGGACGTCTTGGGCCATCGGGGGCAGGGTCGGGGGACGATTGGGCATCGGTGAATCTCGCAAGTGGTAACGAGGGCCAGAGGTTTCGCGGCGGGCGGCTGGCCACGGGCCGGCCCCTTGCCTAGCGCGGAGCAGGGGGGAAGTCAAAAACGCTGCGCAGCGTCAGCCGTCGCGGTGCAGCGGCGTGCCATCGTCGTCGGTCTGGCGGCGCGAGTTGAGCGGCATGATGAGATAGCGCAGGCCATTTTCGTGCAGCGTGGGCAGGCGACCGGCGTTGATGTTGACCTGCACGCTCTGATGCAAGAGGCGCGGCGGGCTGAGCGTGGCATCGCGGGTGCGGCGAAAGGCGACGAACTTTTCGCGCGGCGTGCCGGTGTTGAGGTGGACGTTGCCGGTGCGCTCGGCAGCGACGGTGGTCTCAAAGCGCAGGGCGCGGCCGCCGGGCTGATAGTCGTGACCGACGAAGATACGGGTTTCCCCCGGTAGGGCATAGAGCCGCTCGTAGATCGTCGTATACAGGCGATCGGCGTCGCCGCCGGGGAAGTCGCAGCGGCCGGTGCCGTAGTCCTCGATGAACAGGGCATCGCCGACAAACAGGCAGTCGCCGAAACGATACGAAGAACAGCCGGGGGTGTGGCCGGGGGTCGATAGCACCTGGAAGCGCAGGCTGCCGGCCGTGACCTCTTCCCCGTCGTGGAGCAGGCGATCAAACTGGCGGCCATCGGTGGCGAAGTCCGGGCCCAGCCGATAGACCCCGGCGAAGATCTGCTGCACAGCACAGATGCCGGCCCCAATCGCCACCTCGGCGCCGAACTGCGACTTTAGATACTGCGCGCCGCTTAGGTGATCGGCGTGGGCGTGCGTCTCTAGGATCATGCGCAGCTGCAGCCCACCCTCGCGCAGGAAGGCGGCGACGCGCTCGACCGAGGCGGTGCAGGTCTCGGCGACGATGGGCTCGAAGTCGAGCAGGGGATCGATGACCACCGCGTCGCGGCTGTCGGCGTCCCATAGCACGTAGCTCAACGTCGAGGTGGCGGAGTCGAAGAAGTGTTGAATGGGCATCGGCGCAGCCTCCACATTACAGGCCCAAGCGGCGTCGCAGATCGGGGTTTTTCGGCCCGACGCGCCAGATCCAGGCATCGAGCAGATAGTGCGTCGACTGCGGCAGCGCAAAGAGCGGCACCAAGAACACGAGCAGCCAGGCGGCAGGCTCTAGCTGGGGCAGGGGAAAGAGCATCGCGTGGTCATGCCAGACCAGGCTGTCCCACAACCCCTCTTCGACAAAGGCCAGGCCCATAAGCGGCAGCAGGAAGAGGAGGATCGCAGTGAAGGTGGTCTGCGGGCGGGGTAGAGGTGGGCTAGCTGAGACGGGGGACGACCGCTCGGCAAGCTCGGTCTTTTGAGACCGCTCGGCAACCTCGGTCTTTTGAGACCGCTCGGCAACCTCACTTTGGCGATAGCGGAACAGCAGCACGAAGTAGGGGATGCCGTGCGGTAGGACGTTGAGCAGGCTGAAGGCGACGTCGCTGTTGTAGGCGACGATGCCGACGTACCAGGACAGCCAGGTGCTGCCCATGACCAAGAGCTTGCCGGCGGGCAGCGTCCCTTCGCTGACCGTGCGCTGAACCTGGCGCAGCAGCCACAGGCCGCCGACGAACAGCCACGCGGCGTGGGTTAGCTGAAGCAGCGCGGGCGGGGCCGGCAGGAAGAAGTCCTGGGGCACAAACCAGTGAAAGCGCCGCGGCAGGTTGGCGTGCCAGTGCACCACGGGATAGAGCGTGCCCAGATACACGGCTGCTCCGTCGAGAATACGGTCGAGTCGGGCGTAGCGCGGGGCGGGGGCGCGACGACCGCAGAGCGCGATCCAGCCGTACTGCTGACGAATGAAGTGGTAAAGCGCCAGGTAGGCGAGCACGCGCCAGAAGGTCAGCGCCGACACGGCACAAAGCCCGACGCCAACCGAGTACGCAAGGAGCGGCAGACCGAGGTACAGGCCGGGGCGGCGTCGTACCTCGCCGGGCACGGCGTAGACGCGATAGATCGTCGCCCAGACGTGCGCGACATCGACAAAGACGATGGCCAAGAGCCAGCCCAGCGGTCCCAGCGGCGTCGCCAGTCCGTCGGTGCCTGCCAGGAAGCGGACCACGATCAGGGCCGTGAGCGTCGGCAGTAGGAAGGCCAGCAGGTCTTCCCGGGCGGAAAACAGCCAGGCCAGGCGCGGGGGGCGAGCGGGCATCGCCTCCCATCATACGGCGAGACGGGGCAGCCGCGGTCAGCGTCAGCGCGGGGGCGGCGCGTCTCACTGGTGTCGCAAAAACTGTAAGCAATAAATTGTTTACCTAACGACGCAACGGGTACACTGCACGCCTCGGTGCGAAGGGGCCCGGCATGGAAGGTTCGGTCATCGGTAACTATCGCGTTGTCCGCAAGCTCACCGAGGGTGGGATGGGCACGGTCTATGAAGCCGTGCACGACCGCCTGGGCAAGCGGGCGGCGCTGAAGACGCTGCATCCCGAGTTTGCCCGTCGTCCCGAGTTCGTACAGCGCCTGATCGACGAGGCGCGCGCCGTCAGCCTGGTCGATCATCCCGGCTTGGTCGAGGTCTTCGACTGCGGACTCGACGAGCACGGCACCGCCTACATCCTGATGGAGTTCCTCAACGGCGAGACGCTGGGTCAGCGGCTCAAGGCGGTGCACGGGCGGGGGCGGCTGGATCTGTCGGTCACGCTGCGCATCTGCCGGCAGATCGCCTCGGCGCTGGCGGCGACGCACGAAAAGGGCATTGTCCATCGCGATCTCAAGCCCGACAACGTCATGCTGGTCGCCGATCCCGAGGCGCCCGGTGGCGAGCGGGCCAAGCTCCTCGACTTCGGCATCGCCAAGCTGCGCGCCGAGCTGAACGAGAGCGAAGACACGCGCCACGTGACGATGGCCGGCACGCTGATGGGCACGCCGACCTATATGTCGCCGGAGCAGTGTCGCGGCTCAGGCCAGGTCGATGACCGCACCGATGTCTACTCGCTGGGCGTCCTCCTGTATCTGCTGATCGGCGGGCGCCCGCCGTTTGTCGCCGACGGGCCGGGCGAGGTCATGCTGATGCACATGACGCAACAGCCGCCGCCGCTTTCGACCTTTGCGCCGGATGCCCCGCTGGAGCTGGTGACGCTGGTGCATCAGATGCTGCAGAAAGAGCGCAGCGATCGTCCCTCGATGGCCGAGACCTCGGGCCGGCTGCTGCAGCTCTGCGAGGCCCTGGACTGGGGCGGCACGACGGGGGCCTACGCCAAGCTCAGCGGGGCTCCGAGCGGGCTGCCGGCTTCGAGTCGGCCGCCGGCTTCGGGCTGGGGCAGCTCAGCCGCCCATCCGGCAGTAGCCCCCGCGGGAGGCTGGGCCGGTCCGTCGCAAGTGGTGCCGTATGGCCATGCGCCGGGCTCGGGTCATGTTGGCGGCCATGTGTCTGGTCATGTGTCTGGGCATATCTCGGTGCCGCAGGTTGGCGTCGGTCCCAAGGGCAGTAGCGAGACCAGCTTTTCGCGTGGGTCGATGCACCCGCTGGGGCTCTCGACGGGGTCGCAGTCGATTCATCCGCCACCCAGCCGCCGTCGCTGGTTCGTCGGGGTGGCCATCGTCACCGGCTTCGTCGTGGCGGCTCCCCTGTGGTGGCTGATTGATCAGCACGAGGGGCATGAGGGCCGCGTCCCGGCTGAAAGGGCGGAGCCGCGACGGGCTGAGCAATCGGCATCGTCCCCGCGTGAGCTGCCGCCAAGCAGTCCAGCGATCCCCGCCCCGGCCAGCCCGCCGAGTCCTGCCCCGTTGGAAGTCAGACCTGCCCCGGCGGTAGCGGCTGAGCCCCCCGTCGGGAAGCCAGCCGCTGTGGCCGAGCCGGCCCCGGCCAGCCCAGGTCCCGATGTCCCCGAGCCGATGGGAAGTAAGAGCAGCCGTCGGAGTGATCGGCACAGCTCAAGCCCGCCCGAAGAGGCGGCGACCAAGGCCCCCCGCTCGTCTTCCCGCAGCGCTCGTGCCGAAGGCAAGGCGGGCGGTGACGAGCTCCTGGACCTGCTTGATCGACGGGCCCAGCCCAGCAGTCCCCCAGCGACCGATAAAGCGAAGCCGCGCGCGGCTTCTCCGACGCGCGCCAACGCGAAGGAGAAAGCGCATGTCGACCCCTCGTTGTTCTAGGCGCCCGCTGCCCCTGCGCCTGTTGCCCCTGGCCTTGAGCCTGGGGATCTTTTTGGGTGCTGGGCTGGCGCAAGCGGCCGAGAGTGCCCCCAGCGACGAGTCGCCCGAGTCCAAGGAAGCCTACGAGCACTACCTAAGGGCTTATAAGCTGGCCTCCAGTTCGTCCTACGAAGAAGCTCTGAGAGAGCTGCAGCAGGCACTGGACAAGGGGGCGCCCAAAGAGGTGCCGCGTCGCTATCCCGACTATCTGTTCGCGACGGCGAAGATCTATCAGCGCCTGAACCGCCACATCGAAGCCGTGGCCTACTACGAGCGCTATCT
>DAORCZ010000055.1:13285-17577 GCA_035345735.1 Pseudomonadota bacterium
TCTATCAGCGCCTGAACCGCCACATCGAAGCCGTGGCCTACTACGAGCGCTATCTGAAGCTGGCCGGGCTGGAAGACGGGAACCGCAACAAGGCCGAGAGCGAGCTGGAGGCCGAGCGCGCTAAGCTCCTGCCGCTGGCCGGCGAGCCGACGCTGGCCGCCAGTCTGGCACCGGCGGCGCTGCCCAGTGCCGAAGCCGGGGGAGAGCGGCACCAGCCGAGCCGCGGCGTGGACAAAGGGCCGTTCTACAAACAGTGGTGGTTCTTTGCCGCCGTCGGTGGCGGGGTGGCGACGCTGATCACCGTGTCGGTGCTAGCCGCGCAGCCCTGGCTACCCAAGTACGAAAACCCCGTCGTCGTCGAGTTCTAGGAGCCGGCATGGATACCCAGTCTGTCCCTCGTTCATCTTCATGGGGCGGCTTGCTCCCCGGCGGTGTGCGCTCGGCCGCCGTCTCTCGCTTCGGCGCGCTGGGCCTGGCGCTTGGGCTTCTGTCCTGCGGTGATCCGCGCGGTGCGGTGCGGCTGCAGCTACAGGTCGATGAAGGGATGCGGAGCCGCGTCAAGTCGCTGCGCATCACCTCGCTGACCCGCGGGCGCGACAATGAGCTGTGGCGGGGCTCCAGCAAGTCGCCGAGCACGGTCTACATGACGCCGTCGGGGGTCCCGCGCGAGCTGACCCTGGTAGTGCCGGCCGAGATCCGCGGTCAGCTGGCCGTCGGGGTGAGCGCGCTCGACGAGAGCGGCGCCGAGCTTCTGCGGGGGAGGGGCCAGGCGGTCATCGAGAACGCGGCCGACACGGCGCGCCTGTCACCGGTGACGGTGCCGCTGACCCAGCCACACTGCGTGCCCGAGGGCTGGTGCTGGTCGCATCCACAGCCCCAGGGGCAGCACATCAACGGCCTGTTCGGGACGGGGCCGGACAACATCTGGGCCGTGGGCAGCGGCGGTGCCATCCTGCACTACGACGGCATTGGCTGGAACGGCGTGCCCAGTCCCACTTCGGCCGCGCTGTTTGGCATCCACGGCAGCGGCCCGAGCGACATCTGGGCCGTCGGTGGCGGCGGGGGGACGACGCTGCACTACGACGGCAACGCCTGGACGGTCGTGCCCAACCCCAGCATGCAGGCGCTGCGCGCCGTGTGGTCGGTGGCGCCGACCAGCGCCTGGGCCGTGGGGGCGCTGGGCACGGTGCTGCGCTACGAGGGCTCGGCCTGGAAGGACGTCAGCAACCCGACGATGCGCATGCTGTACGGCGTCTGGGCGGCTAGTGCGGACGATGTCTTCGTGGCGGGCGATCTAGGGGCGGGACGCTGGCGAGCCGGCGCTTGGGACCCGACGCTCACCACGCCGCCTATCAATCCAGCCCCGATGAGCCCACCTGCCGATCTGCGCGGCGTCTGGGGCAGCAGTGCCAACGACGTGTACTTCGTCGGTCCGGCCGGGGCGCTGCTCCACTACAACGGCGGTGGCTTCGATAGCATCAACGTGCTGACCAGCGCGACGCTGACTGCCATCGGGGGCAAGTCAGCTGACGATCTGTGGGCCTTGGGTGCGAACGGCACGGTGCTGCATCGCTCGGGCGTGGCGGCGGGCGCTGGGGCGGGCATGGGCTGGCGCACCACCGAGAGCTATACCGGATCCGGCCTGAGCGCCGTCTGGGCGGCCAGCCGCGAGGTCGCATGGGTCAGCGGCAACGACGGTGCACTGCAGCGCTGGGATGGCACGCGCTTTAACAGCGTGCCGCAGCGCGAGACGACGGCCGGTCTGCTCAGCATCCACGCCGCCGAAAACGGCGGCTCGGTGTGGGCGGTGGGCGATCGCGGGACGCTCCTGCGCTGGAATGGCGTGTCGTGGGAGCCCACCCCGATCGACAGCATCGAAGCGGTGCGCGACGTGTGGAGCGATGGACCCGAGCACGCCTGGGCGGTCGGCAACAACGGTCTGCTCTTGCGGTGGGACGGTAATCGCTGGTTGCGCGTCGACAGCGGCGAACGCACGCACCTGAGCGCGCTATTTGGGGTCAACGGGAACGATCTGTGGGCAGCGGGCGCGGGGGGCGTCCTTCTGCACTTCGACGGCCTGCGCTGGGCGCGCAGCAGCGGGCTGCCGACCGCCGACCTGAACGATCTGTGGGGCCGTGGGCCGGATGATCTGTGGGCCGTGGGCAACGCCGGCACGGTGCTGCACTGGGATGGCCAGAGCTGGCTTCCGGCTTCGCAGGGGGCTCTGCCAACCCAGAACTTGCTTACCGTCTGGGGAACGGCCACCGAACTCTACGCCGCCGGCAGCAACGGCACGCTGCTCCGTCGCGACAAGGAGCAGTGGCAGGCGGTGGCCAGCGGCCTGCCGATGGGCGTCAACATCAACGGCATGTGGGGCCGCTCGGGCAGCGACATTTGGCTGTCGGGCAGCGATGGACGACTGTATCGCTTCAACGGCTCGGTGGTGATGCCGGCTTCGACGCTGGTACCGGCCGATGCGGCGGGCGTGGCACGACCCCTGTATCGTCTGCGTGGCGACAGTCGCGGTCAGCTATGGGTGGTGGGGGCGCAGGGGACGATCGTCGCGGCGCAGAGTGCCTGCGCGGGCTGTGGATCGACGGCGCGATCGCTGAGCTTGGCGATCTCGCTCGATGGCTTTGCTGGCAGTGAGGTCAAGCGGTTGTCGGTGGACGTGTACGGCGGCAACAAGCGCCTGCCGGGCTCGCCGTTTGAGCTGCAGCCCGGACGCTCGCCCTTTGCCCTGCCGCTGCCGAGCGGCCTACCGAACCCGCTGTCGCTGCAGGTCGTGGCCTACGGCGAGACCGGTGCGGTGATCGGGGCCGGGCGCGATGACTTTGAGCTGGCCGCGGGGGCCGTCGCCCTGTCGCGCAGCGTGCGAGTGCGGGCCGGCTGCAGCGGCGATGGCTGGTGCACGGTCACGTCCCCGAGCCGGGTCAACCTGAACAGCCTGTGGGGCGCTGCCGCCGACGCAATTTGGGCCGTCGGCGATGGCGGGACGGTGCTGCGCTGGAACGGCAGCGACTGGGCGATCGAAGCCAGCCCCACCGCGCAGCCGCTGCGCAGTGTCTTTGGCACGGGTCGCGATGACGTCTGGGCCGCCGGTGATCCGCAGGGCACGATCAGCACCATCCTGCATCGCGACGCCGCGAACTGGGGGGCAGTCACGGCGCCGATCCTGCGGGTGATCGGACTGCCGCTTTACGGCGGCACCAGCCCCGAGCGCGGCTCGGTCTACATCCCAAGCACCGTCGAGGGATCGGTGCTGCAGCTCTCCGCTGGCATGTGGATCTATCTCGCCAGCCACGGCCAGAACTACGGCTGCAGCCAGCTCTACAACATGTGGAGCAGCGGGGGCACCGGCGGCGATGTGTGGGCGGTCGGCGCCAACTGCGCTCTGCGCATGCAGAAGGGTGTGTGGAGCGCACTAACGCCCCCCAAAGACGCGCTCAATGCCGTCTGGGGCAGTGGCTCGGACGACGTCTGGGCGGTGGGCAACAACGGGACGATCTATCGCTGGAACAGCAAGGGCAGCAGCGAAGTCGTCCCCAAGCCCAGCCCGCAGACCCTGCGCAGCGTCTCTGGTACCGCCTCTGACGACATCTGGGCGGTCGGCGTGGCCGATACCATCCTGCACTACGACGGACAGCGCTGGACCCAGCTGCGCGGTCCGACGTCGGGTCGCGGCCTGACGCTGTCGGGCGTGTGGGCCAGCAGCCGACGCGAAGCCTGGATCGTCGGTCAGGCCGGCACCATCCTCCGCTATCAACCGTAGTCGCCTCGCCGCCATCGCCTCACCGCTTGGCGCCCGCCATCATTGGTGAGCCTCTCGCCGACTAGCCCGTAGAGCTCGCGGCTTTACTGCGCGTTGCTCGCTTCCCTAAAATGGTTCCACATCCTTGGTCGACGATATGCCGCCGTCGCCAGCTGCGCTGCCCTCACCAGAAGCGATCGACCGCGACACCGGTGATCGACAGAGGCGCAAGAACTCGCTGAGGTCAAAAGGTCGCTCATGAATACCCCGACGCTGACTCCCGGAACGCTGATTGCCGAGCGCTTTGTCATTGAAGAGTTGGCGGGAAGTGGGGGCATGAGCTCGGTCTATCGCGCCTACGATCGACGGACCGAGCAGCAGGTCGCGGTCAAGATCCTGCAGCTCAGAACGCAGCTGCCGCAGGAAGTGGCGCGCTTCATGCGTGAGAGCCAGCTCTTGTCTGAGCTCTCGCACCCAGCCATCGTGCGCTACATCGATCACGGACAGACCGAGTCGGGTCTGCCCTACCTGGCGATGGAGT
>DAORCZ010000056.1:0-11160 GCA_035345735.1 Pseudomonadota bacterium
GCTCCTGAATCCGCCGAGCTGATTCGCTTGCAGGCGCAGATCTCGAGCAAGCTCTCGGCCACTCCGCGCAAAAACACAGGCTATGAACGAATCGAAGACTGAAGCACACCGGCTTGCCCGTTGGAGCGGCCACTGCCACGTAGCGCCTCGGCGAGGACGACTTGCCACCTGGGGCGGACTGCTGCTGATGTGCATACCGCTCCCGGCCCATGCCGCAGAACCCGCCTCCGTGCCCGCACCCCCTGCCAATGCGCAGGAGATCCGCGACGAGGTCGCACGCCTCAACAGCCAGGGCATCGAGCTTTACAAGAACAAGCAGTACGCCCAAGCCGTCGACAAGCTGGCGGCCGCCTATCGACTGGATCCGGATCCATCGATCGTGTGCAACCTGGCGCGTGCCCAGTACAAGCTGGCGCCGGGCCAGCAGGCGGCCGAGTATCTGGAACGCTGTTTGGCGACGGACAACACACTCACCGAGACGAGCCGACAGACGCTGGAGGGCTATCTGAAAGATGCGCGGGCGCGGACGGTTGAGATCGAGCCTCCACCAGCGCCACTGCTTGAGGTTCCAACGCTGCCCCCGCCCGTCCCGCATCGACCACTGTGGCGGCTGGCGCTGGGCGGCAGCTTGACTGTCCTCGGCGCGGGGCTCGTCGTGGGCGGCGCCTATGCCTGGTCGATCGATGGCCAGTGCGCGACACCCGATCCCCCCTGCGAGCGCATCTACAAGACCACTGCCTCGGGGGCTAGCGCCGTGGCCATCGGCTCCGCGGCGATCGTCGGAGGCGTGATCCTGCTCGCCCTGCCAGCCCGTCGGGCTACGCCCTCAGTCGCCCTTCGTCGAACCCTCGGCGGGCTAACGACCGGCAGCTCAGCGTCGCCGTAAGGCTTGTTTGCGGGGGGCAGACGGTGGTACACCGATTCCGTTTTGTCTTCTGCGCCCCCAAGCGACCGCCGCAGCGTGCCTTCTCCCCAAGGCGGGGAGGTGTCGCACTCCCTGCCCGAGGCGTCTCTGCGGAGCAGCGCAGGCCGGTCCGCTGCCCCTGATCGACCCGCTGCGCCTGACCGACCTGAGCGCACTGATCGAACAGATCGCATCCATCGCATCGAGCGCGAACTGCCGCGTCCGTTTCAGCCCGCGCGATCCAGCCTGGATCTGACCGGTCCGTACACGCTGCTGCGGCCGTTTCGTGGGCCGGGCGAGGCCTACCTGGCTGCGACCCCCGAGGGACAGCTGTGCGTGCTTCAACTCGCCATCGGGGCCCTGCCTGGCCTAGCGCAGCAAGCCGCGGATGAGCGCTGGCTGGCCGCCGCCGAGGCGCGACGAGCCGTCCGGCACCCGGCGCTGATCACGCTGCTCGACGTCGGCGTGATCGATGACTCGCTGTACATCGTGACCGAGTACCTGGCCGGCCGCGACCTGCACGAGATCGGGCTGCGTAGCGAGGAGAAGCAGCGAGCGCTGTCTCTGCCCCTGTTGCTGCACATCTCGCGCGAGCTCTCGGCAGGTCTGGGGCGGTTGCACGGCGTCAGCGGATCTGGGCGCCTACCACCGACGGCACTAGCCCACGGCGCGCTCTTCGCCGAAAACGTGCTGTGCGGCTGGGATGGCGAGGTCAAGCTGGCGGATCGCGACCTCTCAGGGCTGTTCTCTTCGGTCGGCTTGCGCACGCCGTGGAGCATGCTGCGCCCGCCAGCTCGGCCCGTCGCGCCGGCCTCCCCCCCGACGCCGGCCGACGATCTCGCAGGACTCTCGGCCATGGTGTCCGAATTGGCCGGCGGCGCGATCATGGGGATTTCGTCCCCGCTCCTTTCGTTGTTGCAGCAGGCGACGGGCGGCAAGGGCGCGGCTCCGCCCTGGGTGGCGCCACTCTCGGCAGATGATCTGCACGCTGCACTCAGCCGCGAGCTTGGCCAGCTGCCCGGGGGGCTGCACGAGCCGGCGACTGCGACGACCGCGCTTCTGCACTTTCTGACGGCGCTTTACGGCGAGCAGATTGATCAAGAGCGACACGAAGCGGCGCGCTGGCTGGACGCGGTCTCGCGAACAGCGTCGCGTAGCTCGGGGCGCCCAGCGAGTCGCCCCGATGCGGCCGGTGAGTCCGGGCCGGCGCTCTCGCCTAGCGCGGTGTCCTTGGCATCGCCCACGCCGCCGGGTGCGGTCGGCGATTCCCCCGGACGCATCACCCAGCCTAACCTCGGCGAGCCCACCCCGGCGGCAGATGCCCTGATCATCGATGGCCGCTATCGCCTGCTGCGCCTGATCGGCATCGGCGGCATGGGGGCCGTCTACGAAGCGCAGCACGTCTCGATCGGCAAACGCATCGCGGTCAAAGTGCTGCACCAGCAGTTCTCGCAGCATCCGGATCTGGTCGAACGCCTGCGCCGCGAAGCCCAGGCCGCCTCGCGCATTGGCCATCCGAACATCATCGATGTCATCGACTTTGGCTATACCAGCGACGGCAGCGCCTACATCGCGATGGAGTTTCTGGAAGGCACCGATCTGGGCGCCATCCTGCGCAACGAAGGCCGCGTGTACGAGCCACGGGCCCTGCGCATCGGGTTGCAGACCGCACGGGCGCTGGCCGCTGCTCATCGCGTTGGCATCGTGCATCGCGATCTCAAGCCCGAGAACATCTTTGTCGTGCATCCGCAGCCACCCCTCGACGCGGATCCGCTGCCGTCCTGGGGGGCGGGGATGGGGGCCTCCCTGCCCGAGCCGGCCGACGCGCGGCCCCGCAGCATCGACGAACGCGAGGCGTCGCAGAAGAGTGGCTTCATCCGGCTGAGCGGCGATGGCCAGAGCGAGTTTGATCTGGTGAAGGTCCTCGACTTTGGCGTCGCGGCGCATCTGGGGGCGGGCGGAACCTGGCCAGCGTTGCCCCTTTCTGCCCTGCCACCCGGCAGTGAGCTACGCCAGCTGCCCGGCAGCGCGCGCCTGACCAACCCCGGTCTTGCCGTCGGTACCCCAGAGTACATGGCGCCGGAGCAGGCCCTGGGCCAAGAGGTGGATGCCCGCGCCGACGTCTACGCGGTGGGCACGCTGATGTTCGAGATGCTGTGTGGGCGAGTGCCATTTGTCGGTGGCTCGGCGGCTGAGCTGTTGGCGCTCAAGACCGGCTTTGATCCGCCGCTGCCTCGGCTGTTTGCACCGACGATTAGCCCGCCCCTGGAATCGTTGATCCTGCGCTGCCTGGCTCGCGATCGCAGTGAGCGGCCGCAGAGCATGGAGGAGGTCGAGCTGCGCCTGTTCGAGCTCTCGCGCGAGAGCGGTGCCTTGAGTCAGCCGCGCATCTTGCCTCCCACGAGCGGTCCGGCGCTGTCGGCGGCGGCGAGCGCGCTATCACCCGCGCTGTCGGCGGCGGACTTGGCCGATCGTCTGGGTACGTTGTCGGCTCCCGGGGGCGGTGGCGTCGCTGCATCGCCGCTTGGCTCCGCGAGCTCGCATGGCCCGTCCGCACCGTCGCAGGAAGCGCTGCCTGCCGGCGGTTTCGCTCGACGCCCGCCCTCGCGTCGCTTGACGGCAACCGCTGGGGTGCTGGCGCTGACCACGGTCGCGGTGGGCTTCGTCACCGCGCGCTATCTGACGAGGCCGCATCCCGCGAATCCGCCCGCTCAAGTGCCGTCTCCAGCGCTGCTCCGTGCGCAAGGGCTGTCGCCAGCGCCGCTCCCAGCCGGCGTTCTCCCGTCTCCATCGGTTCCATCCACGTCCGCTGTAGGCCAGGTCGCTGGCCCCCCCGCACCGGCAGCCCCGCCGGCTGACGCTCGCGTCGTCGAAGTGCTGGAGGGCCGGGTGCCGATGCTGTTTGAGTGGGCTCGTCGTACCGTAGCCGGTGGTCGCTTCGTCAGCCCACCGGGCGACAATCTCCTTGAGCTTCTGACCCGTATCGAAGATGTCGCGCCCAACCACCCCGATCTCACGCGCCTGCGGGCCGAAGCTGCGGCAACGGTTCTGCGTCGGGGTCGGGAACACCTGCGACGCCGCCAGCCGCTTGAAGCCTTTGAGCTTTACCGCACCCTCCTCACGATCGAGGGCGGCACTGCCAGCCTGACCGCCGTGCGGGCCTCCGCCAAGCCAGCGGGCCTGGCCCGACGCTTCCCGCGCTCCGAGCTTCTGCTTCAGCTCCTGTACGTCGCGCGCACCGGCCGCGGAGGACACGGCGCCGGACTGTCTGCCGCCCATGCTGCCGTCGAGCTAGCGCCACGCAGCGCTGCCGCCCACCTGGCCCTGGCCGACGCCCTGCTGTTTGCGAATCGTCGCGAGTCGGCAGCCGCCGAGTACCGTCGAGTCCTGGAGCTTCACCCCCGCGCCCTCGAGCGCCGCCTCGCCGAGCACGGCCTAGTCCGGCTTGGGCTGCGCCCCAGTCGCCGCGATCGGCGCTAGAGCCTCAATCTCCCAGGCTGGGGGCGAAGCGCAAGATCGAAGTGGCGACGTGTACGTGTAATCTGGGCGTGTGCCCACCGTCGAGCAGCTTCGGTGGATTGGGGGGGGGGCAGCGAAGGGCGGTGCGGCGGGGCGGCGCGAGCGCGGTTACTTGCCGGCGAGCAGGTCTTTCTTGAGGCCGCCGTCGGCTGGCTTCTGGCCCAGCCAGATCAGGAACATGGCGTCTGCGAAGTCCTTGCCCTCGATGGTGACGGAGCCTCCGCCCTGGACGGCGACGGTGGTGCCTTTGCCGGGGACGTAGCTGATGGTGATCGCGGTGCCCTCTTTGGCGTCGCCGATCACACCGGCGAGCTTGTCGAGCCCGGCCTGTAGTGCGGCCATCTTGTCGCCAGAGTTGTTCTCGAAGCCCTCTTTGTAGGCGCCCAGGATCTTGGCCTTGTCGACGCTGCGCAGGAAGACCATGTGCACGGCGCGGGCGCTGTCGGCCTTGATGATGGCGCCTGGATCGGTCGCGTTTTCTTCCAGGTACAGGGCGCCGACGTAGACCTTGATGAAGACCTTCTTGCGGATGCCGGCGCCGTTGAGCTTCAGGGTCTTGCCGCCGACGCTCAGCGTCTCGGCAACCTCGATCCCGGCCACGGGTCGAGCAAACGCCGGAAGGGTGAGAAGAAGCAGGGTGGACAGGATGAGCGCGAGTCTCTGCATGGTCGCCTCCTTACAATTTCTTCATATTAAGGCGGCTGCCGAGCCGGTGGGCACTGTTTGGCACCGCGGCGGGCGATTTTTGGTCTAGCCCGGTCCTTGGCCCGGCGCTGACCCGTCGATGGGGTGCCCATTGTCATCGGTGTTGAACGACTGGCCTTGGAAGGCCAAGAAGATGCCGACCGCCGTGCTGCTATGGCGCGAGGTCAGGATCAGGCCGCCGTCTTGGTATGGACCGTTGTCGTGCGCATAGGGGCCGCTGTTGCCCTGGTTCATGTGCACATCGTGAACGCCAATCGGGAAGCCCCCGGCACGGAAGCAGGCTCCGAACACGTAAGCGGTCACGGCATCGCCTGCCTCGACGGCGCGGCGCAAGTAGAAGTCGATGTAGTCCTGCAGATCATCCCAGGCCCCGGGCGACGTGGCGGGCATGGTGTTCATCTCGTCTCGTTCGAAGTAGCGCTCGCGTACATAGTCGAGCGCAAGGTCGCGATTCTTCGACTCGGCGGGATTGGGATGGAACCCCTCGGGCAGGGCCGAGAGCGCTGCCAGCTTGCGCTGCCAAAGCTCGGCGCGCGCCTGATGCGCCCGCGCCTGCTTCAGCAGGTTGCTGTCGATGAAATAGAGCAGCTCGGACTCCGGGCCCGAGCCGACCTTGGACTTTACGTTGACCGGCGACTTCCACTTGCGGAACAGGTTCTCTTGCTTGTTGACGAGCTCCTCCAACACGACCTGATAGTGCGGGCTCTTGCCGTCGTCGTCTTCGCGATAGCCCTTGATGATGCGGGCCTTCAGAACGCCGTATTCCATGGGTCACCTCGCTTATGGATCCGTGAACTGGAACTGCACACCGGCTCGGGGAAGCCGCGCGATCAGCGTCTGCCCCAGGGCTGCTGCTGGCGTGTATACCCCGCCGCTCTGACCTCCACCGTGGGTCTCGGCGAGTAGCAGCGCCACTTCGGCCAGCATGCGCGCGGTCGAGGCATAGCCGGGATCCCCTTCGCCGCTGAGCCGCAGCACAGCCACGGCCTGATCGGCCTTTTCGCTGAAGCCGCGCAGCATCACGCGCCAGCGACCGCGCGTGCGCTGTTCTTCGCTGGGGCCTTCACCTCCCTGCGGCAATAGACGAGCCAGCATCGGACGGGTGATATCGCTGACGGAAAGCAGGGCGAAGCCGGCGATGCCGGCCATCATCGCGGTGGCCATCGCTGCAGCACGGGCTCCGCGGCCAAAGCCGACGTATTCGGCGTAGCGAAACTCGCGACCATACGGGTAGCGAAGGAGCGCATTGCTGCGATGCACCACGCGGGTGTTGATGCCGGCCATGATGAAGGGCGCGGTCCACTGACCCGCCTCGCTATCGTAGGCTACGCCGCGTGGTTCCTTGGGGCGGCGTCGGGGCTCGTCGGAATCGGGCACCAGCGCGTAGGGATCGATCATCAGGCGGCGCAGCTTGGGATCGGCGCGACCAGCAGCGAACAGGTCGATGATGGTGGCCAGCGTCCCGCCGCTGAAGCCCCCCTTGGCCGAGTGCACGAAGAGGCGGGCTTCGCGCAGCGGCAGGCCGCGCTCGGCCATGTGCTGATGCAGGGCGAACACCCCCAGATCCGACGGAATCGAGTCGAAGCCGCAGGCATGCAAGAGGCGGGCTCCGCTTTCCCGCGCCGTGCTGAGGTTGCGTTCGATGCTGGCGTGGATGAACGGCACTTCGCCGGTCAGATCGCAGTAGTCGGTGCCAGCGCGAGCACAGGCTGCGACCAGCGGCAGGCCATGTCTAAGGTAGGGCCCGACCGTGCTGCAGATGACCCGGGCTCGCTTGGCAATCGCCAGCAAGGCTGCTTCGTCGGTGGCGTCGGCGACCAAGATCGGTAGTTCAGCGCAGCGGGGATCCGTCTGGGCCAGGGATGCGCGGACACGCTCCAGCTTGTCCCGCGAGCGGCCGGCTAGCGCCCAGCGTAGGCCGGCAGGCTCCTGGGCCAGTCGCTGGGCGACGAGCTCGCCAGTAAATCCGGTTGCACCAAAAAGGACGAGATCGAGCTCTTTCGAGTTTGACATGGCGCCTAGCGTGAGGGAGTCGCTGGGCCTCGTCCAGCAGTTCTACAGGATGTCGCGGACTACTCTTTGCCGCTGGGGCGTCGCGACAGCAGATCCTGTAGGCGCTCCACGGCCTCGGGGCTGCTCGTCGGAACGACGCGGGCCTTGCTGGGGCTGCGCAGTGCCGTGAGCTCGTCGTCTGCGGCCTGTGCACTGGCGGTTCGACTTGCGGGCATCGGAATGATTGGGGTGCGTGCGCTGCGGGCTGGGGTCCGGCTGCTGGTTGCCGGGGTGCGAGCCGAGTCGCTCGCCGGGGTGCGAGGACCCGTGGCTGCGGCCGGCACCGGCAGCTCGATCTTCGGCGTCTGCGCGGAGTCAGTGGGGCGCAAGCGCGGTGTCTGTGCCGACTGGGCAGCCGAGCGCACCGGTGTGCGCTGCGACATCACCGGCGTCCGCTGCGAAGGGCTCGGGACCGCTGCCGCGGCTGATGGCGGAGTCGTTGCGGCCGGTGTAGGGACACTGCTCGCTGGCGCCGGAGCGGAGGTCATCATCGTCGCTGCGATCGGAGCGGCGGGAGATGCGCTGAGCGTCGCCGCCGGGGCGGGTGCGATGACCGCCGGAGCTGGCGTGGTGACTGCAGGGGCAATCGCGACTGCGACTGATGATGACGTGCCCATCGTCGCGGGCACCGTCGCCACGGGGGCAGCGGCGACCGCCACCGGAGCGACGGCCGCTGCTGCAACGCCGGCCGGTGCTGCTGCCGCCGGTGCAACCACGGCGGGCGCAACGACGGCGGGCGCAACGACGGCCGGCGCAACCACGGCCGGTGCGACCACAGCCGGTGCACCCACAGCCGAGGCCGCCGGCGCCGGCGAGGGCGTCAGCGCTGGGGTCGCAGCAGCGAGTGGCGCGACGAAGGCAAACGGCGATGGCGGGGTCAGTACTGGATCGCGGGCGGGCTCGAAGAATTCTTCGCGGTGGGCCGCTTTGTAGGCCATGACGCGCTCAATCACCTCGCGGCTGTGCCCGTCGAGTCGCGTGAATCGCACCCCCATACCGTGGAGGCGCTCGTTTGCGCCGGGTTCGTAGGGAGCGCGGAAGCTCACCACGCCTTCGCCACGTAGGGCCACCCGTGCGTCGCTGAGCACGACCTCAAAGCGCACAGCGCTGCCAACCTCCAACGGCTCGCGCATCGGCAGGAACAGGCCGGCGCGGGACAGATTGCGTCCGAAGCGGGCGATGAAGTCGTCAAGTGCGGGATAGTCGAGAGTACAGCGCAGAGAGGCCAGGGGTTGGGGGCTGGCGCTAGGTTGCGGCATAGCCTGAGTATCGTAACACCGCAGCGCCCGCCGTGGATAGCGTCATCCATTGGCGAGTCCACCGACGGCGCTGCGCGAACGCGCGGGCGCTGGCTCGGGCGGCTGGCCTGGGCTCGCGAGTTGCCTAGCCGCTGGCGCGGATGGCCGTTACGGGATCAAGCCGGCTGGCGCGCTTGGCCGGCATGTAGCCAAAGACCACGCCGACCAGCACCGCCGATCCGAGCGCCAGCATGACGGCCGGCTCCGAGACGACAATCTGCCAGCGTGGTTTGAAGTGCTGGATGATCGTCCCGCCGAGCAGGGTGCCGCCAATTCCCAGGGCCACCCCGATGCCACCTCCGAGCCCCGAAAGCAGCATGGCCTCGACGATGAACTGTCGGCTGATGTCGTTGGGGCTGGCGCCCAGGGCCTTGCGGATGCCGATCTCGCGCACGCGCTCGGATACCGAGACCAGCATGATGTTCATGATTCCGACGCCGCCGACCAAAAGCGAGATGCCCGCCAGCAAGCCAACGATGACCTTCATGATCAGAAACACGCGGTAGAACCCAGCGAGGCGCTTTTCGAAGTCAAAGATCGCGAAGTCATCGACCCCATGGTGACGTTCCAGCAGTACGGCGTTGACGATGCGTTTGACGATCTCGTTGTGCTGCGGGCCTTCGGTCAGCAAGAACAGGCGGCGGCCGGTCTCAACGACGGTGGCCTCGTGATCGGCCAGCGTCTCCATCGGCATGACCAGGACCTCGTCCCACTCCCAGCCAAAGCCGACGCCCCAGCGATCGAGCTTGGTCAGGCGCCCGACGATGCGACAGTACAGGCCGGACAGCATGACGGTGCGGCCGACGACTTTTTCGCCGCGTCCCCACAGCTTGTCGGCGAGGTCGTGCCCAATGACGCAAACGCGACTGTGCTGCGCGATGTCATCAGCGTCGAGCGCTCGTCCTTCGGCGATGCGGTAGCGGAAGAACGAGAGAAACGACGCATCTGCTGCCACCACGTCGCCGTTGCGTCGCTTGCCAGTGTCGGTGTGCAGGCCGCGGTTGCGCAGCGACACCAGCGACGTGACGCTGACCACATGCGGGATGCCGCGCAGCACCGGCACATCCAGGCGAGTGATGCCGCGCGTGTACGACAGCTGCTTGCTCTCCATCGCCTCGGGAGACTTGCGCCACAGCGAGATCAGGCGCGCTCCGCCCAGCTCCTCGAAGCTCGACGACAGCGTCGACAGACCGGACTCGGCAAGGGAAGTCATCAGCACAATGGAAAAGGCACCAATGAGGATGGACGAGATCGTCAAGAGCGAGCGGAACAAGTGCCCGCGCAGCATCGAAAACGCGATCCGTAAGTACTCAAGCCACATCGGTCCCTCGGCCTTTCGGGGTGATGACTGCGCGGCCTACTTGAACTCGTTGGCTTCGGCGGACGGCGGGCGAATCAGGACCTCATCGCCTTCTTTAATGCCCGAGAGGATTTCCTGCTCGCGATCGTTGCGTGCCCCCACCGAGACATCAATGCGTTTGGTATTGGGACCCTTCTTGCCCATCGGTGAGTTGCTCGGCGCCTCGCCGGGCACGAGGCAGTTCACGTAGGTCTGGCCCTTCTCTTTGACGACCGCCTCAATCGGCAGCTTGAGCACGTTCTTCTTCGTCTCGACGTGAATCTTGATGTCGGCGGTCATGCCCGGGCGGATCTCGGACAGGGCCCCCGGCTCCAGCGTCGCTTCGACGGGGAAGACCTCAACGTCCTTGCCCTTTGGCAGGATTGAGGCCGGCGCGATCTTCGTTACCTTGGCCTTGAACGACTTGCCTGGCAGCGCATCCAAGGTCAGCGTCACCGACTGGCCGAGCTGCACCTTGGCGACGTCGATCTGGTTCAAGTCGGCCTTGGCAATCAGCACCGACATATCGGCGACCAGCATGAGCGAGCGCTCGTCGAACGTAGCCATCGTCCCTGGCACGACGGTCTCGCCAATGCGGATGTTGCGCTGGATGACCGTGCCATCCAGCGGCGAGATGACGCGCGAATAGCGCAGCTGATCTTCGGCCACGGACAGAGACTCGCGGGCTTGGTCGTAGAGAATCCGGCGGGTCTTGAGGTCGTTCTGAGCAGTCTCGACTTCGATCTGCGCGACGGCGCGGTCGGCCAGCGCTTGCTTCCGGCGATCCAACATCAGCTGCGCTAGCTCGACGGCGGCGGCGGCCTTGTCCACGTCTTGGCGGGCGCGCACCACGCTGCGCTGAAACTCGGTCGGATCCAGCGACAGCAGCAGCTGGCCCTGCTTCACGGGCATACCTTCTTCGACGAAGATCTTGTCGACTTGGCCGGCGACCTTGGAGCGCACGGCGACTTTTTCTCGCGGCTCGATCTTGCCCAGCTCGACGACGGCAACTTCCAGATCCCCGCGGCCCACCTTGGCGAGCAACGATGGATCGATCTTCTCGCCGCTGTGGCTCCGCGCCCGCAGCAGCCACAGCGAAGCCGCAAGACCCCCAAGCAAAAGGAGCGCGAACAGGACCTTCCAGGCGCCCGACTTCTTGCCACTACTACTCACTTGCCACCTCCACTGCTGCCGTCGTCGCCGGAGCGTCGTCCAGGATCAAGAGGGTCTGCCTCCTGTGCGCCAGCCGCCGGGGGCAGACGGCCGCTTGCCAGGTACAGCTCGCTCCAGGTCTGAGCAATGTTCGCGGCAGTGTTGGCCAGGTTGATCTCGGAGTTGAGTAG
>DAORCZ010000056.1:11260-12911 GCA_035345735.1 Pseudomonadota bacterium
GGAAAGAACGTCGAGCGCTGCATGCGGACCATTGCCGCCGCCGCCAGCACCTGCGCCCCTATTGCCCGCAAGTCTGGGCGCTCGCGGTAGGCTACGCCGAGCAGCTGATCCAGCTCAGCGACATCGGTCGGTGGGGGCGGTAGATTGTCTGCCGATTCAATCAGCGCGAGCGGGGTACCGCCAAGGCCCAAGGCCACCGCTAGCTGGGCTCGCGCTTCGTCGGCGCTACCCATCAGATCGGCGCGGCGGGCAAGCTCGCTCTGCCGTCGCGTCTCCATGCGATTGATGTCAGCCTGCGCGGCCAAGCCGGCACGCACCCGCGCCGTGATGACCTGCACCGCCTCTTGGAAGCGAGCCAGGGCCTGCTGCGAGACTTCTTGCTGCAGCTCGACTCGACGCACCGTCCAGTAGGCGCGCAGCACGCTCAGTGCGACCTGGCGCATATTATCCCGAACCGTCGCTGCAGCTGAGTCACGCAGGTGGCGCGAGCGAGCCACATTGGCGGTGATGCGGAAGCCCGTGAACAGAGGCAGGCGTAGATCGGCGGCGAGGTTGAACTGCCCCTGCCAGCCGGTGATGACCGAGTCACCTTGGGCGTACAGGCCCCGCGCCGAGCTGCACTGATCGGTCGTCGGGGTGCCGTACGAAGTTCCCTGGACGGCAAACAGCTGCACCGGTGTCCCTAGCGCAGTCCCGTCGGATGCCATGCCTGTCGGCAAGAACGTGGAACAGCTCGCAGGAGGCGCACTGCCCCCCAGGTTGGACGCGCGCCACTGCTCGGTCAGAAAGGTATCGACGCGAATGCTGAAGCGATCGAGCTGGGCGCGCAGGATCGCCAGGTCGCTCCGCTCGCGGGTCGCCACCGCCGAAGCGACGCTGGGATCGCCACGCAAGGCCAGCTCGATGGCTTCGCGCAGGCTCAGCGTGCGAACGGCATGGGATTCGGGGGCAGGCGCGGGCGGCGTGACAGCGACTGCGGCCTGTGCTCCCTGCAACGGCGGAGCGATCGCAGAGGATGGGCTGTCGTGGCGCGGCTCGGGACGCTCAGCGTTCGCCGTGGGCTCTTGGCGGCGCGGCTCGGCTTGGGCTTGTGCGACGAGCTCCAGCAGTGTGGCCATCCCAGCCAGCCACGCTGCAGCCCCTTTATTTGAAAATGCAGATGGCGATGAACAGACTGCGGGCTTCAAGGTACGACTCGCTCTTGGTTGATCTCATCGACGACGATGCGGCCGTCGCGAAAACGAATAATGCGCTCGGCATAGGCGGCGACCTGTGGCTCGTGGGTCACCAGCACCACGGTCATTCCGCCCCGATGCAGCTCGCAGAACAGCGCCATGATTTGTGACGTCGTCTCAGTGTCGAGCGCTCCTGTGGGTTCGTCGGCAAGGAGCATCACGGGGCGCGTTACCAAGGCGCGGGCGATGGCGACACGCTGCTGCTGGCCGCCCGACAGCTGGTTAGGCAAGTGGTGCTTGCGCTCTCCCAGACCAACGCGATCGAGAGCCTCGCTGGCCCGTCGTTGGCGATCGTTTTTGCCGATCCGGGCATAGACCAGCGGGACCTCAACGTTGGCTATCGCGCTGTGGCGGGCGAGGAGATTGAACGACTGGAAAACAAAGCCAATCTTCTCGTTGCGCAGCCGGGCCAGCTC
>DAORCZ010000056.1:13011-17373 GCA_035345735.1 Pseudomonadota bacterium
GCGCGTGCCGATGTGTAGAGCGCAAAACGACGCGAGCTTCAACTTTATTCCTCGCAAATCCGACTCGCCTATGACGGCCTGATGGCATACTGCGACGCCTAGCGCGTCCCCGCTTGCTCCTCGTGCTGGAGCCCGGCTGGCGACCCGCAAGGAGCCCCGACATGCTGAATCCAACATCCCATTCACCAGCCCCTGCGGCCGGTGTCTCTCCCGAACTAGGCTCGCCGACGACGGGACCGATTGCTCTTGGCTCCGCGACGGCGGGGCGTGGGGCAGGGGCCTCGTGGCCACCCGCTGCCGAAGAGCTGCCCGGTCCGCTGCGGGAGCGCCTAGCGCGGATTCGCTTGCTGTGCCTGGATGTCGACGGCGTGCTGTCCGACGGCCACCTGTATTTCTTGGGCGAGGACGAGGCGGGGCCGCGCTGGGGAATGCGCTTTGCGGTGCGGGATGGCGTCGGCATCAAGCGGCTGCAGGCGGCGGGCATCGAGGTGGCGATCCTATCCGAGGGGGCGCTGCCGGGCTCGCAGGCGCGGGCGCGGTCGCTGGGCGTGCGGCATGCCTTCTTTGGTCTAAAGGACAAGCTGTCGCGCTTCACTGCGCTTTGCCAAGAACTGGGCGTCGCGGCCGAGCAAGCGGCCTTCGTTGGCGATGAGCTTTCGGATCTACCGCTACTGCGCGCGGTGGGCTTTGCGGCGACCGTACCGGAGGCGGTGAGTGACCTGCACCGCGCAGTGCACTACATCACACAGCGTCCGGGGGGCGCCGGGGCGGTTCGCGAGGTGTGCGAGATGATCCTAGGGCAGCGCTCGGCGCGCGCCGGCAGCTAGCGTCGCGATGAGGTGCGGCCCGATCCCCGGGTGTGGCCGCTCAGCAGACGTTCCCCGGCGCCGCGAGCCGACCACGAGCCGCGGGGGGCTGGGTGGCCTGCGACATCCAAGACGGCCGCGGCGAAAGCTTCGGCTGCCGCTTCGCAGGCCGGCAGATCGCCGCCCAGATAGGCGCCGGCGAAGTTCGTTTCGGTTGGCGGACCGAAGAAACGCAGCAGGCGCACGCCGCCGGTCTTTAGCGCCGCATCAATCGCCACCAAGGCCTCGACGGGAGGCGCGATCAGGTAGCACATCGGCTGACCCGCCGCGATCCCCGCTTGCTTTGCCAGGTAGTGGCCGGTTGCCCGGATGACATGGGGAAAGAAGGCGATGGGGTTGCTCTGCGCGTTCGGCCCAGCGGCGGCGGCAGCGTAGAACCAGGCCTCGTCCGCTAGGCAGCGCCGACAGGCTGCGAGGGCGGCGTGGATCTCGTCGATGTCGTGACTGGCGTAGCAGCCGATGACCTCACCAGAGAGTGGGCCGGAGGCATGGGCGGCTCCGGCGTAGAAGCTCTTGGCGTAGACCACCTCAACCTGCGCAGCCTTGGTTCCTTCGTCGAGTGCGACGTAAAGTGCATCGTCCGAGGTGCAGGAGATGAATCCGACGGCGCGTCGGTCAGGCGGTACCCCAAGGGCTTGTGCCAGCTCGGGTTGTAGGTCGGCAACCGTGCGCACCGACAGCACCTCAGGCTTAAGCGGGGGCAGAGCAAAGCGGGCGGCCAGTGGCGGACGTCCTGCAGGTCTTGTGGCCGGACGTGAAGCTTGGCTGTCCGTTAGCCGAGGCTCGACCCCCTGCAGAGTCGTACGAACCAGGGCGGCAACCGCTGCACGATCGACGACTGCATCAGCAGATGGCGTTTTTCCGTCGGGGGGAGGCGCTCGACCAGACATGGTTCGCGTATATCACGAACCGCGCTTGGCTGCTGCGTTCCAGGCCCGATCGGAGCCCAGCTTGCGCAGGCCGCAACTCAATCTCCCAGACCTAGTTGTCGGCGGGAAGCAATTGGCAGTTGTCCTCACTTTCTACTTGCTCTGAGGATGCGGTTGCGGGATTTTGGGAAATAGATATGGCTTCTCGTCACCCGAAAGGGCTTTACGTTCTCTTTTTCACTGAGATGTGGGAGCGGTTCGGCTTCTATCTCATGCTGGCCCTCTTCACTCTGTACCTGAACGAGAAGCTAGGCTGGACAGAAGAAGAGTCGTTAGGCGCCTACGGCTGGTACATGTTCTTCGTGTATTTGACGCCGTTTGTCGGCGGCATCTTCGCGGATCGCGTCTTCGGTTACCGCCGCGCCGTGCTGACGGGGGCCAGCTTGCTGGGGGTTGGCTATGCACTCCTCGGCTCCCCGAGCATGACCGTGTTTTATGCCTCGCTGACCTTGCTCGTCATCGGCAACGGCCTGTTCAAGCCCAACATCTCGACTTTGGTCGGGAACCTGTATCCGCAGGGAGATTCTCGACGGGATGCAGCCTTCAGCATTTTCTACATGGGCATCAACATCGGGGCCGGCCTGGCCGGGCCGGTTGGTGGCTATGTGCGCAACCACTTTGGCTGGATGGCCGCCTTTGCCACGGCTGGAGTTGGCATGGCGCTGTCGTTCGTCATCTTCGCGCTGTTTCGCCACCACCTAGAGATCGCCGACCAGCGCTCTTCGGTGTCTGCGCTTCTGGATGTTCCGCTGGGGCCTGACTACGAGGATCGTCCGGACCCACCCGCCGTCGAGAAACAGCGCATCGTCGCCCTCGCTATTATCTGCGCGATTGTCATGACCTTCTGGATGGCGTTCCACCAGAACGGCAGCACGCTAACCCTGTGGGCACGCGACAACACCATTCGCGAGTACTCGCTGCTAGGGCACACGGGTTCGATTTCGACCGAAGCCTTCCAGGCCGCGAACTCCGTCTTCATCATCTTGCTCACCCCAGTAGTGGTGTGGGTGATGAGTTTCCTGCGCGAGCGGGGGCTTGAGCCTTCGACGCCGGCCAAGATTGGCATCGGCATGCTGCTCACCGCGGCCGCCTACGGCATCATGGTGCTGGCCTCGATGGCTGGCGGCAACACTGGGCGGGTCAGCATGTGGTGGCTGATTGGTTGTTACTTCGTCATCACCATTGGTGAGCTCTTTGTGTCGCCGATGGGCCTGTCGATGGTGACCAAGCTTGCACCGCGGCGCATGACGGCGATGTTGATGGGGCTGTGGTTCCTCTCGACATCGCTCGGCAACTGGTTTTCGGGGCGGACCGGCAAGTGGTTCTGGAAGGCCTGGTCCCATGCCGAGTTCTTCGGTCTGTTGGTGGGGACATCTCTCATCGCCGCTCTGGTCCTGGTGACGCAGTACCGTCGCCTCAAGGCGGCTATGCCTCCTGAGGGCAACGCCAGCGCGGAGCCACCGCAGGACCCGACGGCGCCGTCGTCCTCGTCACCAATTCCGGTGACCGCGGCGGGCTTGTCGTCGCCCGTCACCTAGTCCGGGGCGGTGCGGAGCGCGAGCAGACTCGCGCGGGTCTGCCCCATTCGCAAAGGGGCAACAGTGGTGGGGCTTGCGCAGGATCTGCTCCGCGGCGGTGAGGGGCGCGCTGCGTGACTGAGCCGTTCTGCTTCCTCAGCTGAGGGGCGCGGCTTTTCGTGTGCCGGTCTTCCTAGTCCCCTGGGTGGGTGGGCGTCTTCTGGGGATGGGGGCTGAGTTCCGTGATGGCGGCGGGCGCACAGGTCATCATCGCCAACTCGTAGCGTCTCGACTGCCGCGACCGCCAGACGGTCAGCTGCAGTGCGGTGTTCATGCCGGTCAAGCAGGCTCTGTACGGCGAAGAGCTGATGGCGGCACAGAGCATCGAGGCCGGGACCGGAGTCATCGTGCACTCACTCGACAGTCTGGCGGTCGCTGGCTTCGAACCGATGCCGGATCTGGGTGAGCCTGGGGCGCTGTCCACGACGGTACAAGCGCTCATCGCCGCGGGACATTCGCTGTCTATCGCGGCTCCTGTGAAACAATCGCCAGGTACGTGCAGATGTCCCTGCCCAGCCTCAAGCCAGGTGAGGGACTGCACTGCAAGCTGAATGTCTAGGGGAAGGGGCGCCCGAGCGGGCGGAGGAGGGCGAGGGGAGGGGGTTACAGCGCGATGCGGCGGCGGCGGTACAGCAGCAAGGCGGAGGCAAGCAAGAGCGCGAATAGCGCCCCCAGACTACGCCCATTGCTCGTCGAGCCGCTGTATGCGCAGCCCTGCATCGGCATCGTCTTGTCCTTCGGCATCACACCGCCCTTGCCGTCGAGGCTGATGGTGGCCAACTGCAGACCATCCTTGGTGCGCAGCACCAGCGACGTCGTGCGCTCGCCCTGACCGGCCGGCGCGAACGTCACCTGCAGCGAGATCAGGCCGTCTTCGCCGCCCTGCGCCGCCGGGATGGTGCCCTTGGCTGCTTCGATCTGCCACTCGTCGACGAAGTCGGTCACCGCGGCGACGTACTCGATGTCACTGCCATCGCTGTTACGGCAGGG
>DAORCZ010000057.1:0-15220 GCA_035345735.1 Pseudomonadota bacterium
GGTGACGCTGCCGCTGTGTCCACGAAGCACGAGCGGCGCCGAGCCCGCGAGGTCGTCAAAGAGGTAGACGGTCCCCGCTTCCGTCCCGGCGGCCAGGGCTGACTCCCCGTGGCTCAGCGCGACCGCGAGGACGTAGGATTCGTGGCCGCGCAGCAGCTGCGGCGGCTTGCCGGTCAAGGTGCGCCAGATGCGAACCGTCCTATCGGTAGAGCCCGAGGCGATGGCCAGTCCGTCGGCACTGAGGGCGACCGAGGTCACCGCGCGCTCGTGCCCGCTGAAGACCTGGGGCGATCCCGCGCCATCGGCACTCCACAGCCGCACTGTCCCGTCGGTAGCGCCTGAGACGATGCTCTTGCCATCCGGGCGAAAGGCGACGGCGGTGAGCGGGCCCTGGTGGCCGCGTAGCACCAGCGGAGGTCCACTGTCGTCGATGGACACCACCCGCAGCGTCTGGTCTTCGCTGCCCGAGACCAGCTTGCGGCCATCGGGACTGAACGCCACGGCCCCCACGCCCCCTTGGTGCCCGCCGAACACACGCGGCTCAAAGGCGCCGCGGGTACTCCACAGGCGTACCGTCCGGTCCAGGCTGGCCGAAGCGAGCTTCGTGCCATCCGGGCTGAACGCCACGGCCGTGACCGCCGCCCCATGTCCGGTCAGCAGGCGCGGCGCTGCCGAGCGATCGACCTGCCAGAGGCGGACGCGCTGGTCTTCATGGGCCGATGCGATCTGGGTTCCATCGGGGCTCACCGCCACCCCGCGCACCGCCGAGCCGGAGCGATAGGCCAAGACCCTCTTTCGATGGCCTTCGGCCGGCCAGATCCGCACCGTGGCATCGCCGCTGCCCGAGAAGATCCTGGCCGGCGGTGGCGAGCAGGCGGCCGTCGCGGCTCACCGCGATGGCGCGTACGTCGGCGCTGTGCTGGCGCAGGACGACCGTGGCGATCTGACTCTGCAGCACGCCCAGCGCGAGCTGCATCCACAGCGGAGAAGACGGCAGGTTGGCTTCCCGCAACAGCGCCGCCGCCATCGTCGGATCGTCCCGCTCGTTCTGCGCCAGCGCCAAAAATAGCGAAGCCCGGTTCCGGTCCAGCAGGCCCTGGGCTTTGGCGGCGTTTTCCTTGGCCATCAGGCCGTTGAGATAGGCCACACCCGAGGCGAAGAGCGCCACGATGAACAGTGCACCCAGCACCACTGCCGCCACCAGCGTCTGCCGCGCCCGCGTGCGCTCCTTTTGGCGTTGTGCTTCGGCTTGCGCGTCTTCCCTCGTCTTGCGGGCCTCGCTGGCGTCCAAGAAGCGCTGCGCCGGTTCGCCAAGCTGCCCGGCCCAGGTCTTGCGCCACTCGCTGGCCTGTGCCAGCTGGGTGCCGCGGTACAGCAGAGACTCGTCTTCGCTCTGCGTCAGCCACTCTTGCGCGGCCTGTCCGATGCGTCGCTGCACCAGCAGCCCGGCGCGGCTCTCGTTCAGCCAGCCGCGCAGCCGCGGCCACTTGCGGATCAGCGCCTCGTGCGCCACCTCGACCGTCACACGGCCCTCATCGCCGCCTTGCACCAGCAGGCGCTCACGAACAAAGGACTGCAGCACGCGCTCAAAGCCCTCGCCATCGCTGGCCGCCACCGACTGTCGCAGCTCGGTCACGGGCACCCGCCGGCGCGTGTCCAGCGTCGTGTCCTCCGACAACGAAACCAGACTGATCAAGATCCGCTGCGCGATGCCCTGCTCGGCGGCCGACAGGCTGTTTAGCAGATCATCGGCGCGTCGCTGCAGCGCGCCGACCACCCCGCCTAAAGCCAGGTACGCGCTCTGGCTCAGGGTATCGCCGCTGCGGTGTTGCCACAGCACATCCAGGGCATCTTGCAGGGGCGGCAGAGCTCCCGGTTCGCCGCCGACATCGTCGAGCATGCGCTCGACCAGGCCATCCTGAAGCTGCAGACCCACGACGTGCGCCGGCCCTTCGATCGCTCGGCGGAGCGGCTCACGAGCCAGCCCGGCGATGAAGACGCGATGCGCTTCGGCGTAGGCGACCTGGTCCAGACGCAGGCCGGCATCGTCGAGCGAGAGCTCGCCACAGCGCCCCAGGAAATCGACCCGCAAGGTCAAAAGGACCGAGACCACCGGCGTCGCCTGTCCGGCCAGCCCCCACAGCCGACGCACAAACGCCTGGCGCACGGCCGCATCCGTCGTCTGGGTAAAGATCTCTTCAAACTGATCCACGAACAGCAGCGCCGGATCGTCGGCCGGGTGGGAATGCAGAAGGCGCTGCAGCGCGCCGCTAGGATCGCCCCCCGGACGCATGCGCAAGAGCCGCAGCCGTGGATCTTGCTGCTGCAGCTTGGGCAGCGCGCCGGCCAAAACCAGCGAAGACTTGCCGGTTCCCGATGCGCCGGCGACGACGACAAAGCGCGGCTTGTGGGCAGCGATCAGGGCCTGCAGATCGCGATCGAGCTCGTCTACTTCAGCCTCGCGACCAAAAAGAACGAGCGGTGCTCGGGCTCGAAAGCCAGCAGGCCACGGTAAGGCCGGTAGAGCAGCGGCCGGGTGTTGTCGCCATCGTCTTGCCGGGCGTAAAGCTGCAGGCTCGGCAGTCCAGGCGCTGCTGCTCGCGCGGCAGGCGCGTCTCCTCGCGCGACAGGCGCTTGCGAACGGCCAGGAACGCGTCCTCTAGCGAGGCCTGCCCAGACAGAAGCTGATGGTAGAGCGTCTCTGTAAGCTGAATCGATCCGGCGACCGACAGCGGATAGCGCGACGCGATAACCGCTTGGAAGCCACTGCGGTGTAGCTGCTGCGCCACGCTGCCCAGCTGACTGCCGAGCGGCCCGGGGTGTCCCGAGTCACAGGCCGAAAGCACCACCAGCCGCACCCGGTGCGCAAACGGGGCCAGCTGCTTGCGCACCTGCGCCGCGTCGAGCATCACCGCTCCGCCCTCGCCATCCAGGCCCAGCCCGAAGCTGCTGCCGACCCGGCCACCGTGGCAGAGCAGGTGCAGCACCGCCACCTCGGTCCCCGCCTTCTCCGCGGCCTCCAGGCGCTCGGCAAGGCCGGCCAGCGAGGCCTGGGCCAGCACGTCGGTCGTCGGATGAAACGGGTACCGACCGGCCCGGCAAGCGGCGGCAATGGCGCGGATGTGCTCCGGCGCCGGAACCCGGCCAGCGGCAGCGGACCAGGCGAAAAGGATGCGCCCACCTTCGCGGCGTGGCGTCGGTCGCTCGGGGGTGCTGTGGCTGTCCGGCCACTCGAAGCGCAAAAGCAGTCGGTCTTCCTCGCCGATCGCCTGCCCCTGCCCCAGAAGCAGCAGCTCCCAGGGCAGCGCGTACAGCTCGGCGGCCGAGGAGCGAATGCTCAGGATGACCCGGCGGCCAGCGCCTGGGCCATCTCGCGCTCGACCTGAGCCCAGCCGGCCGAAAGCAGGAAGCGCCGCAGCGTCTCCCCCACCCGTCGCAGCAGCTCAGCGCCCCGCCCCGGCTGCCGGATCGCCTCTAGGTCCGCGATCAGCTCTTTCGTCCATGGGAAGCGAGCGCTGGGCGAGCCGCCTCCGGCGGTCGGCAGGATGTATTCCTGCGGCTCGGGGTGGAAGGCAAACGGATCACTCGACTCCTTGGCTCGCTGAAGCTGCAGCCGGACCTGCAGCGCCTCCCCTTGCGGACTCGACCCCACACTGCATGGTGTGCAAGAAGGCGCTTCGCGGTCAATCGTGCATGCTGCCCGTCGCACAGACCGCACCTTGGCCGACACGCGGCGGGCAGAAACGATGCCCCCTCCTGCTTCGTCGCTCACCTAGCGGCCGGAGTGCGATATCATCAGGCGGGCCGTCCCGTACCTACGGTCCGTCCTCCGAGTGTCGACTCTCATCATGACAGTCCTTGCCTATGGGGGCGCTACCGCCCCGACCTTGCCGTGTCACCGTCGCTGTTTTCCCACGACGCTGCTTTTCCTGTGCCTGGCCTTGGGGCTTTCGCTGCTGGTGCCGACGCTCAGCTGGGCGCAGGCTCCGGCGCCCGCAACCTCGGCAACCGCGCCGAGCCCCGACAAGCCGGTGCCCAAGCTCGACGCCAGTCTCTGCCAGATCGAGACCCGCCCGGCCGTCGAGGGGGCGCAGGACAAAGCGGCCAAGAAGAAGGCGCGCGGGCACATCGCAGCGGCGGGTAAGGCCTACGCCAGCTACGACTTTGTCGGCGCCCTACGTGAACTGCGCAGTGCCTACGAGCTGGATCCGCAAAACGACGTACTCTACAACATCGCCCAGGCCTGTCGCGAAGGCGGCGTCGATGTCGAGGCCTTAAAGCTCTACGAGTTTCTGATTCGTCAGAACCCCGAGCCGGCGCTCAAGACCGATTCCGAGCGGCACATCGGCACCCTGCGGCCGAAGATCGCCAAGTCGCTCGACGAGCGCGCGCTGGATCAGCTGAAGAACGAGCGCTTCGAACAGGCGGCGACGCTGTGGGATCAGGCCCACAAGCTCGATGGGCAACCGCTTTATCTGTTCCGTCAGGCGAACGCCCTGCGCCTAGCCGGGCAGGGGCCCGAGGCGCTGTTGGTGTACGAGCGCTTCGTCGCCACCGGGCCCAACGAAGACATGCTGAAGGAAGCGCGCGGCCACATGGCGCGCCTGCGGGCCAAGAGCAGCGTCGAGCGAGCCAAGAACCACACGCGGGCCGAAGAACACACGCAGGCCATGGCCGCCTGGCAGGCCGCCTACGAGCAGGACCCGCGCGAGCTTTACATCTTCGAGATCGCCGAGTCGGCGCGCCGGGCCGGCCTGATCAACGAGGCGCAGGCGTCGTATACACGCTTCCTGCGCGAGTCCGCAGCGACGGACTACAGCGAGCAGCGGAAGCAAGCGGAGACCCAGCTAGCGCAGATTGCGCAGCAGCGCGAACAGCAGAAGCGCAAGGAGACTCCGATCTACAAGCGGCCGTGGTTCTGGGGCGTGATGGGCGGGATCGCAGCGGTTGTCATCACCACCGCGATCGTCGTGCCGCTCGTCGCCAAGCCCGTCGACCTGGTCGGGGGGTTGCCGGCGGATCGGCAGCGCACCTTGGTCGTGCCGAAGAGCGCGGATATCAGCCTTGGCTTGGTCTTGTCTTTTGGGAGGGGTCGATGAAGAAGCACGGACAAGGCGGGGGTGTGGACAGCTGGGGCGCGGCGACGAGGGCGACCCGCCAGATGCTGGTGGGCTCGCTGTTCGTCTCGGGGATGCTGGCGGGGTGCGCGCCGGAATATGCCGGCATCGTCGTCACGGTCACCGATCTGCCGGCCGATACCCAGAAGCTGATCCTGCGTCCCGTTGTCGGTGGCAAAACGCTGGGTAGCGAGGAGTTCACCAGCGACGTGGTCGGTCAGAGCCAGGTGCAGCTTGGGCTGCGGCTGCCACGCGCCAACGTGGGCACGCAGGTCGATATCACCGTCGATGCAGTGGGTAGCAAGGGCTGCGTCGCGGCTTCCGCTAGCAGCTCGACCCGGGTCGATGAGGTGGTCCGTTACGAGGTGAGCCTGCCGCTAAAACCCGTCATTGCCGCCGTCGCAACCACCCTTTTGGGCGTCCATGGGCGAGCCGCCAACGATGTCTGGGCCGTCGGTGATGCCGGCACGACGATGCACTACGACGGCTGTGGCTGGAAGACGACGACGGTGCCCAAGGTCGGCAAGATTCGCAACGTCTACGTGCCGTCTGACACCGGGAATACCGCCTACGCCGTGATCGATCCGGGGAGTGTCTGGCAGTGGGACGGCACGCAGTGGAGCGAGGTGCTGAAGGCGCCGACCGGCAGCATCAAGGCGATCCACGGATCAAGTGGCAGCGACATCTGGGCCGCCGGGGAAGGGGCGGCTGGCGGTTGCATCCTTTACCACAACGATGGCACGGGCTGGCTCGCCGGATCGTTCTGTCAGAACATCAATAGCTACTACCTTCGCTCGGTCTATGTGCTGCCCAATTCCGGAGCCTTTGCGGTGGGCACCTACCAGGCCAAGCAGGTCGCCGCCCAGTACAAAAAAGCGACGAATGCGTGGGACATGCTGACCGTGACCATGCCGATGGCGGCCGGCAATCTGTCGGCGGTCTGGGCGGCCTCAGACACCGTGGCCTGGGCGGGCGGGCCGAATAACACGCTGGTCCGCAACAACGGAACCGGCGGCGCGTTCGCTCCCGATGCTTCGATTCAAACGGCCCTCGGGCCGGGGAATACGAACGTCGGCATCAGCAGCATCAGCGGCACCAGCGCGCAGGATATCTGGCTGCTGGTCCTCGATGTCATGAAGACCTACGTCTTTCACTACAACGGCTCGGCGTGGTCGCGCGAGACACGGCTCGATCCCTACAGCATCACCGGGCTATGGGCCAACACCCCGACCGACGTCTGGTTTGTCGGAGCGGGGGGGCTGCGCCTGCACTATGACGGGCAGAGCTTTACGACGTCTCTGTAGTCCCGGGACACGCTAGCGACACAGGCGGGTGGCTTCGCAGCTTCCGCGTGGGCCGCACTCGCCGCAGAACTCGCGGGCGCGGCAGGGGGTGCCGGTGGGGGCAAAGCGCGCACCGCAGGTCAGGCTGCGACCGTCGCAGACATCGTCGATATCGCAGCTATTGCCGGGGTTTTTGGCGCGACAGACGACGCCGCGTACGAGCGGGGCACACTCGCCATCGCTGCGGCCGGTGTCGGTGCCGCGGCAGCCCTGACAGTCGGGCGAGCCATCGCCGCAGGCGCTGTTGCAGCACACGCCGTCGGTGCAGAAGCCGCTTTGACAGTCCAGCGCGCCGGTGGCCGGCGAGCACGGACTGCCCAGAGCGAGCGGGGCGTATTCGAAGAAGTACGCCGCGCCGACATCGGGTAGGCCCGCGAGCAGCTTGCCGGGAGCCGCGAGCAAGGCCGTGCTGCCCGATAGCGCGACGCTGCGGCCGAGGGCATCGCGATCGCCGGCGTCAGACGCAACGAGCTTGCTCTGGGCGCGAAAGGTCTCGCCGCTTTCGGCGAAGGCGTACACCGCGCCGGCATTGGTGCGGTGCGTGCCGTCGGGCAGGTCGAGATCGGCGTAGATCGATCCCACGAGCAGCCGCCGGCCATCGATGGCCACCGACGTACCAAAGTAGTCGTCGCGGGCAGCATCGGGGGCGGTGAGCTTGTCGGTGGCGGCAAAGACATCGCTCTTTCGGCGATAGACATAGGCCGCTCCCGCGTTGCCGCGCGGGCTGCCCGTGGGGCCATCCGGCAGGTCGGCCAGGTAGGCACCGATCACGGCGACATCGTCGGCGAGCGCAACGGCAAAGCCGAAGAGATCGCGGGTCTGCGCATCGCCCGCGGTCAGAAGCTGCGTCTGCGACCAGCGACCGCTGCGGTGGGCAAAGACATAGGCGGCCCCGGCGTCGGTGGCCATCACGTCGCCGACTTTGACATCGCGATACATCGCGCCGATCAGCGCCGTTTCACCGGACAGCGCCACTGCCCGGCCAAAGAAGTCACTGGCCGCCCCATCGCGGGCGAGGAGCTTGCTGTCGACCATCCAGCCGGACGTCCCGCGGGTGTAGACATAGGCCGCGCCGACATCAAGGGCCGGCGTTGGCGACGGCTGATCCGCGTAGGGGGCACCGATCAGCAGGCCATCGCGGGTCATCGACAGCGCAAAGCCAAAAGCGTCACTCGCTGCGGCGTCGACCGCCGTGATCTTTTGCGTCGGTTGCCAGCCATCGGCGCGCTTTTCAAACAGGTACACCGCACCGGCATCGCGTAGCGCTGTGCCGCCTGGGCCGGGGACGTCGGCGAACAGGGCTCCGACGGCGATGCTGTCGCCGTTACAGGCCACGGCAAAGCCGAAGGCGTCACCCGCTGCGCCATCGGGGGCAAGCAGGCGACCGGCCGGCTCGAAGCGTCGGGTGCTGCGGCTGCGCTCATAGACATAGGCGGCGCCGGCATCGATGAGTGGCATGCCAGAGGGCGTCGGAACGTCGGTGTGCCAGGCGCCCACGACCGCCAAGTCGCCGCAGATCACCGGGGACAGACCGAACTGATCACCAGCGGCCGCGATCGGGGCGCTGACGCGCTGCGCTTCTTGCCAGGGACTGACCACGGTCAGCTCATGGCGGCGCAGGCCGACGGGATCAGGCTCGGCCGGCGCGGCGCTGCAGGCAACGAAGAGAGGCCCAAGCGCGCTCGCCACCCAGCGCAGCCGATTCGAGAGGCGAGGGCCGTCGTGTGCAGACGAGAGGTGCGGACTCATGGCGCGGGACGCGGCTGGCCAGCGACGACGGTGTTGCGCAGGATGCCGACGCCATCGAGCTCGATCTCGACGACGTCGCCGGGGTTGAGGTTGCTCACGCCAGCCGGCGTCCCCGTCGAGATCACGTCGCCCGGTTCGAGCGTCATGACGTACGAGATGAACGACACCAGCCGCAGCACCGAGAACACCAGCTCGTCGCCTTGCGTGTCCTGCATCTGCACGCCGTTTTTGCGCGTGCGCACGCGGAAGTGCTCGGGATCAAGGTCGGTCGCAATCGCCGGCCCGACGGGGCAGAAGCTGTCAAAGCCCTTGGCGCGGGTGAACTGGCCGTCCTTTTTTTGCAGGTCGCGCACCGTGACATCGTTGAGCGCGGTGTAGCCGAAGATGTGGGCCGCGACCGCCTCGGGCGGGGTGCGGTGCATGCGCTGACCGACGACTACGGCGAGCTCGCCTTCGTAGTCGACGCGCTCGTAGCCGGGGGGGCGGACTATCGCCCCGCCGGGTGGCAAGAGCGCCGACGGAGGCTTCATAAACAGGATCGGCTCGTCGGGAACCGGCTTGCCCATCTCCTTGGCGTGATTGCGATAGTTCGAGCCGATGGCGACGATCTTCGACGGCACGACGGGGGGCAGGAGGAGGACCGGACTCCGCTCGCCCGCGGCCTGCCAGACATCGGGCTCGTAGGGCAGGGTCTGCCCAGTCGGCTCGACGGGACCGCGCAGCGGATCGCCGGACAGGACTTCAAGGATCTGGGGAGTTTCGCGGCGCACTCGTCCGTAAAGTGGCGTCGGGTGCGAGGCCAGGAGGAAGCGAACGATCAGCATGGGGACTTCCTAGGTCGGTGAGAGGTTGGGCGTGACTAGCCTGGAATGGGACAGAGCAAGCTGCGCAAAAGGGCCTGTGCCAGCGGGTCATAGCTGGCTCCGGCACCGGCTGCTACCGAGAGCACGTGAGCCGGCTGGGGCGAGCCCGCAGCGGGGGGGCGCACTCGAAAGAGCAAGACCCCCGACTCGTCTTCCACCACGCCGATGTTGAGCGCTTCGCGCAGATGCTGACTGCTCGGTAGACTGGCTTGCGTCGTCGGGGGCAGGTCGGACAGCGCCACATCGCAGGTCTCGCCATCGGGAGCGACTTCGCTGCTCTCGGCGCGCAGGCGGAACTGCGGCTCGTCTTCGTCTCCGGCGTGCTCGGCTTGATCGGCGAACTCGCCATCGGCGGCGGCGCCAGGCTGCGGGGCAAACACCTGCACGCGCTCGGCACAGAAGGCAAAGCGCAGGCGGGCTGCGAGCATCGGCAGGTAGTCCTGCGTTTCCACCAGGGCACTGGCATCGGCCAAGGGATCGGTCGTCGGCGTGGGAACATGCCCACCCTGCGGGGGCACAAACGCCCGAACGATCAGGCCCAGGTCAGGCGGCGGGGTCGCGGCCGGCGTCGACGGGTCAAGCCGCTGCAAGAGCGCAAGACCCTCGCTGGCGGAGCGCATCCGCTGCGCCGGATCGACGGCAAGGCAGCTCTTGAGGAGCTGCCACAGCGGCTCGGGTTGGCCGCGACCGGCGAAGGCGATGAGGCTACCCAGCTCGCGATCGCTGACCCCGCGCGGCAGCACCGGAAAGCGGCAGCCGGTGCACAGCTCCCAGCAGCAGACGCCCGCTGCGTACAGGTCGCTCTGCGACGACGGGCCCCGGCGATCCATGCCCTCCGGAGGCAGGTAGGGGCGCTTGCCGGCCACCTGATGCAGGCTGGTCAGGGCTTCGTCGTTCAGCGGATCGGAGCTGGCCGCCGACAGATCTTCAGCGGCGATGCCAAAGTCGATGAGCTTGATCTCGCCACTCTCGGTGACCATCAAGTTTTCCAGGCTGATGTCGGCGTGGACGATCGGGCGTCCCAGCCCCGAGGGTCGCGGGCGACCGCTGTCGGGTCGCGAGTTCGTTGGGGCGGCTGTCGCACCGGCCTGCGGATCTTCCAGGTACAAAAGGGCCTGAAACAGCCCGACGGCGATCTCTCGCCAGGCCGGCAGGCGCAGCCGCAGCCCGCGGCCGTTGAGCCGGTGCAACAGGTGATTGCACTGCAGGCCCGGCAAGAGCTCCATGGCCAGCGCGACCTCTTCGCCCAGCTCGCCACCCAGCTCGATCAGCGACAGCACGCGCGCGATGTTGGGGTGGTTGAGCTGCGCCCCGATCTGCGCCTCGCGCCGCAGCTGACGCTGGCGCAGCGGATCGCCGCGCAGGCTGGGCAGCAGGCGCTTGAGCGCGACTTTTTGCGTGCTGGGGGGCGAAAGCGGCGAGCGGGCCGGCTGCGAGAGCTCGGCTTCGAAGACCTCGGCGAAGCCCCCGCTGCCGATGCGCCGACCGACCAGACACGTCGCTCGGCTGCCGGGCCGCGGCGCCCACAGCAGGGTCTCGCTCAGCTCGTCGGGGAAGCTGCGGCTGAGGTGCGGCAGTGAGAGGACCGACGAGTGGCTGGCCTCGCCCTGGCTGACAGAGCGATTCACGGGGAAGGCTGGGCTCTTCTCGGCGGCTTTCGGCATACGAACGGCGGCAGTGTAGCAGGGAACCGCCGGGGCCACGGCCCAGTTTGGCGCTCGGCGACCGCTGCCGGGCCCATCCCTCGTTCGAAAGCCCAGTGTCAGGGGCAACTTGCGGTAACATGGAGCCGCAGGCCCGTCGCGCGCTGCCTGCGTGTGGCTCCGGTGGGAGGAACCCCGGGGCGGGGAGCCCACGCAGCTGGAGGCCGAGGATGAAGTGGGATCTAGACTCGCTTACGCTGACCGAAATTATTCAGCTCCAGACCCAGCTGTCGCAGACGCTGCAGCGTCGCTTTGAGAAGTCGCTGGCCCTGGCCTTCACCGACGTGGCGGGGTCCACCGAATACTTCGCGCGTTACGGGGACGAGGCCGGGCGACGGCTGGTGCAGCGCCACTTGGACATCTTGCAGCGCGTCCTGCCGGGAGTCGGGGGGCGGATCGTCGATACCGCTGGCGATGGTGCCTTCACCTGCTTCCCCTCGGCCGACGCCGCCCGCCAGGCGATGGTCGAGCTGCAGCTGGGCATCATGCGCGAAAACACCATGTACACCCGCGAGCAGCAGCTGGCGGTGCGCTGCGGCATTCACTATGGCCAGGTGCTGACCGACGGTGTGCTGGTCAGCGGCGATGCGGTGAACCTGTGCGCTCGCGTGGCTTCGTCGGCCAATAGCGGCGAGATTCGCGTCACCCGCGCAGCGTTCCAGGAGCTCTTGCCGAGCTACCGCATGCGCTGTCGCGATCTCAAGACGCTGGACTTAAAGGGCATCGGCCGCCCGGTCGAGGTGCTGACGCTGGAGTGGCGCGATACCGCCAACTTCCCCTCGTCGGTGTACCTGGTCGAGATGCGCGAGCTGAAGCCGCTGCCGGATCAGGATCTGATCAGCTTCGGCCGCCTGCGCGACATCAACGGCGTGCCGGCCAACGACGTGGTCTTGGAGCTTCCCGATCAGCAGACGACGCTGCAGATCAGCCGCTTCCAGTTCGAGCTGCGCAGGCGGCCCGAGGGGTTTGTGCTGCGCTCGGTGTCGGATCAGATCACCGAGGTCGAAGGCTCGACGGTGGCCAAGGGTCAGGAAGTGCCGCTGCGCTCGGGGATGAAGGTCCGGGTGGCGCGGCTGCTGACGCTGGAGTTCCGCTCGTCGGCGAGCTCGGCTCCGCCTCCGCCCCCTGAGACGCGCTACAACGCGTTCTGACCGGCGTCGCACCGGCGAGATCGCAGAAACAAAAAAGGCAGGATCTCCGCGGGGAGACCCTGCCTTTTTTGGGCGACTCGGCTGAGCGAGTCAGAACCGAGGGCGTTAGCCGGGAGGAGCGCCCGGAACCGCCGACGGGACCGGCTGGGCCGGGGGCGGGTTCTGCGGGTTGGCCTGCGCCGGCTGCGCCTTCGGGCCACAACCGGCCACCACGTAGAGCAGCGGCAACACCAGGATTGCTTTCAGCAGCGTCTTCATCTCATTACCTCCAAGTAGGCCAAGACGATCCCCCGAGGGCAGCTAGGTTCACCATCCCACCGAGGGAACAGGCATCCAGCACAAGCGCGAGACACCCGAGCCCGCATCCTACGAGGCGACAGATCCCCCGTCAACCACCCAGCGCGCGCCGGCTAGTCGTCGATCGGCTCGAAGTCGGCCTTCATCGCGCCGCACTCGGGACAGGTCCAGCTGTCGGGGAGCCTTTCGAACGGCGTGCCGGGCGGGATGTTCGACTGTGGATCGCCCTCGGCGGGATCGTAGATGTGCTCGCAGACGGTGCAGCGGTATCGCTTGGGCTTGTTCATCAGGTCGGGGTCCTTTGTAGGGCGATGGTTAGCGGGGGACAGCGACGGCCGCAGCGACGGGATCGCCCAGCCGGGCGAGCAAGCGTCGCGCGAACAGGTAGGCATCCCCCGGCCAGCGGGCCGAGACGTAGTTGCGGTCTTGCACGACAAAAGCCGCCGAGTCGTCATCGCGGCGGCCGCGGCTCATCAGGTGGATCGGCCCACGCAGGAAGTCGCTGGGGGCGGAAAGCGCGGCGCGCACCTCGTCTTCGACGTAGGCGGGATACGTGCGGTAATAGCGGCCTAGCTTCCAGGCTGTGAGGTAGTACGCGGTGCGCTCCATGTACTTCGGCAGGCAGGTCGTGCGCCGACCATACAGCACCGAGCGTCCGGTGCTGGGATCGATCGATCGGGCCAGAAGCACCGTGCCGTGACAGATGGCACCAAGCGGCCGACCGAGCGCCGCAAAGGCCGCCACCTTGGCTGCCAGGACCTCGCTTTCCAGGTACTGCCGCATCCCCGGAGCGTGTCCACCGGGCAGCACCAGCGCGTCGTACTCCGTCGGCGCAATCGCCGACCAAGCGATCGGCGCGGCGAAGGCGGGATCGCGCGTGAGCGCGGCGTAGAACTCCTTGGGCTCGGGGTCGGCGCCTAGCTGACCGAACAGCACACCGGACAACAGCAGCGGGTCACAGGCCGGCGCCGTCCCCCCGCGCTCGGTGGCGAAGATCACGCGATGGCCCGCGTCGCGGAACAGGCGGTAGGGCACGGCGACTTCCGTGGTGTCGAAGTCACGATCGGGCAGCGGAATCAGGATGTTGGCCATGACGAAACAGACACGCTCAAGGGGGAGGGGCAGGGCAGGCAGGGCGTGCGCACAGGCGGCGCCAGCGCAGCTAGAACGACAGCGTGATGCCGAACTTTACCGACGGATAGCCGAACGACAGGGTCAGGCCGAAGAGCTTGCTGAACATCAGGTTGGCGCCTAGCTCAAGCAGCGGGAAGCCGTAGAAGGCGACGCCGCCGCCGAAGCGGTTGCCCAGGAACCAGGGCCACAGGCCAAAGCCCAGGTTGGCGAACGCCGATAGGCCGCCGCCCTGGAACATGTCGAGGATGAAGAAGCGCCACTGCGCCACCGGACCGACCGCGAAGCTGAACAGGAAGTCGGCGTAGCCTCGGCCGTAGTCGGGGATGAACAGGAAGTCGGTGAAGAAGCCGAGATAGAAGGCGTTGTTCACGCTGGGGATGAAGCCGTTCTGGATCACCGGGAACAGCATCTGGAAGCCGGGGCCCAGCGCCGCGTCGCCGTAGTAGCGGCCGTAGCCATACAGGCCGTCGTACCAGCCGTAGCCGTAGTAGGCGTTGCCGCGGATGTTGATCTCAATGCCCCGCCGGGTGGCCGCCGGCTGGCCAATGACGACGCGAGCATCGGCGTGGGCCACGTTGGCATCCAGTAGGGCCGTATCACCAGCGAGCACACCCAGAACAACGAGGGACAGGACAAGGGATTGCAGGCGCATGAAGACTCCTCCGCAGACCTAAGAGTACGCGACGATAGTGGCTGGTGAGTAAGATTTTCTTAGGGCTGCGTGTCGTCGCTTACGAACAGGCGCAGGCGACGGATTTTTGCCGTCTGGCCGAGCGAAAACGGCGTCGGGCTGGCCGCGAAGTCGCAGAAGCCGATGCCGTGCGCGCCCGGGGTCCCGCCGCGGCTGCTTAGCGCATAGCGAAAGGCGACCGTGCCACCCGCCGACAGCGGGGACGAGATCGCCCAGGTGTAGCCGCTCGGCAAGAGCTGGCGCAGGTGCTCCAGGCTGCCGCTGTGGGGGGCGGCCTCGCCTCGGCCTGGGGGTCCCGGGGGCGAGAGGGCTTCTGAAACCTCGATCGTGGCATCGTCTGCAAACAGCCGACGCGCGCCGTCGTGGTCATCCTGGGACAGGGCCTCGGCCAGCGCCTGTACCGTGCGGCGTCCGCGACCGAACACACCAAAGACCATGCCGCGCAGATAGCCCAGCACCCCCGAAAACCCCTGGATGCGCAGCATGTGCAGCGTGATCGCCGTCATCGTCCACAGACCGCGCAGGCCCCGGCCCATGACCTGCAGCGACATCCCGGGAAGCTCCCAGTGCGCGGCCAGGCGAGCGATGCGTAGCTGCCCCGCCTCTTCGATCAGCTCGTACAGCAGGTAGGCATGGACATCGATCGCAAGGCCCGTCGATAGCCGGGTATGGATGATGACATCGCGCACCACCTCTTTGCGGTCCGCATGGACGACATCCAGCCGGGTATCCATCGCGACCTGGTTGGGGCCGATAAACGTGTCGTAAAAGCGGCCTAGGGGATCAGCGGAAGCGCTGATTTTGCGTCGGTGTGGTGCCGATCCAACCGGGTCTTCCACCACCGCATCCCGAGCAAACAGCGACAGCCAGCCGGGTCGGTCGTGTACCGCGACGCGGGCTGGTGACTCGCGAGCCAGGGACAGCAGAGCATGGGCGCGATTCCGCATGCCGCCTTCTACCGCGGGGGCCGGTGTGCCGTAAAGCCGACTCCGTGCTCACTTTTTCAACCCGCAGCTAACCCGGGCTTTCGAGCAGGCGGGCGACGATGCGCAACAGATCATCGACGGAATACGGCTTGGCCAGAAACTCGTAGCGGGCCGGGCTCGCCCCCGCCCCTGCCCCTGCACCGGCCCCTGCACCGGCCCCTGCACCGGCCCCTGCACCGGCCCCTG
>DAORCZ010000057.1:15320-17201 GCA_035345735.1 Pseudomonadota bacterium
GCACCGGCCCCTGCACCGGCCCCTGCACCGGCCCCTGCACCGGCCCCTGCACCGGAAAGATCCAGCGCCTCGTCGCTATAGCCCGAGGCAAACAGCACCTTGATGCGCGGATGGACGGCCAAGACCTGCTGCAGCATCTGCGGTCCACTCTGGCCGGGCATGACCACGTCGGAAAACACCAGGTCGATTGGGCCGGGATGCTGACGCGATAGCTCGACGGCGGCCTCGCCACTTTGGGCGGACAATACGCGATAGCCTCGGGTCTGCAGCACCTGCGTGACCAACCCCAGAATCTCGGGCTGATCTTCGACGACGAGGAGGGTCGATCGACTCGCCTGAGCCTTCGGCTGCGGGGTCGATCGCGGCTGCGGGCTGAGGGCGGCCGTAGCGCGCGGCAGCCAGATCTGAACGCGCGTCCCTTGCCCCGGTGCGGTCGCGAACTCGATGTGACCGCCCGCCTCCCTGATGATGCCGTACACCGTTGCCAGACCCAGCCCCGTGCCCAGCCCAGGATCTTTGGTTGTAAAGAAGGGCTCGAAGGCTCGCTCGGATACCGCCCTGGTCATGCCGATGCCGCTGTCGCGCACGACCAGCTCGACGGTGGCGCCGGGCCGCAGGGGGGGGCGAGACAGCGCCTCGGCTTCGGACACCAGGCGCGAATGCACCGTCACATCGAGCTTCCCCCCCCCGGGCATCGCGTCGCGGGCGTTGAGCACCAGGTTCATGACCACCTGATCCATGTGCGCAAGCTCGGCGCCCACCGGCTCGGACTCGCTGGTTTCGACGCGCAGCGCGATGTGGGCGGGCAGCAGGCGACGCAGCATCGGCTCCAGCCGGCGAACCACGGCCGACAGATCGCTGGTGGTGCGCGACACCAGCTCCGGCCGACTGAAGGTCAGAAGCTGTCGCACCAGCTCCGAGCCCTGTCGTCCCGCCCCGCGGATCTGCTCTAGCTCACGGCACAGCGGGCTGTCGGGCGGAAGCTCGTCGAGGATGCGAGCGCAGCACAGCTCGACCACGGTGAGGAGGTTGTTAAAGTCGTGCGCCACCCCCCCGGCCAGCCGGCCGACCGCGTGCAGCTTTTCGGACTCGCGCAGGTGATTTTCCAGCTCGCGCTTCTCTTGTTCGACGGCCTTGCGCGCTCGCAGGTCGTGCAGCGTAGCGATGTAGCGGCCGACGTTGGCCTCCGGCGGCAGCTCCGCGATCGACAAGAAAAGCGGCAGCTCGGCGCCGGTTTTGTGGCGACCCAGGACTTCGCGGCCCTTGCCGATGACCCTGGCTTCCCCGGTCCGCTCATAGCGGGTGATCTGCTCGACGTGCAGCGCGCGGGGGCCCTCCGGCATCAGGATGCCGACCTGGGTGCCGATCAGCTCGTCTAGCGCATATCCAAACAGTGTTGAGACCGCGCGATTGGCGGTGCGGATGCGGTGCTGATCATCGATGGTGATGATGCCTTCGACGGTTGCATCGAGCAGGGCCCGCAGTCGGGCTTCATTTTCCAATGCCGCCTGCTCGGCCGCTCGGCGCTGTGTGACATCGCTGGTCACGACCACCATGGACTCGGGCGCATCGGGGAGCGGGGCCGCAATCGTCGCGAGCCACGCGCTTGAACCATCCCGCCGGACCACCTGCAGATCGGCGGAGGCGATCTGGTGCTTATCGCGCGCCTGCGAGGTCGCAAAATCCGTCGCCAGCATCGGCGTGCCATCCGGTCGTCGGAACGACAGCTGTCGATACTCTCCGCCAAGGATTTCCGCCTTACTAAGGCCCAGGGACTGGGCCAGCGCGGCGTTGGCCTCTTGCACATGGCCAGCGTCATCGATGACCGAGACGCCCACCGGAAGGATCGAAAACAGCGTCTCCCAGCGCCGCACGCTCTCT
>DAORCZ010000058.1:0-7918 GCA_035345735.1 Pseudomonadota bacterium
CACGCCAAGAGCAAGGCGCGTCTGTCGGCCTATGAAGAGATGCTGCAGAAGTCGGTCGAGGCGCGGCAGGAAGTCGCTGAGATCTCGATCCCGCCGGCTCCTCGTCTGGGCGACAACGTCGTCATCGCTGAGAAGCTGCGCAAAGGCTATGGCGATCGCCTGCTGTTTGACGATCTGTCGTTCCGCCTGCCGCGCGGTGGCATCGTCGGCGTCATCGGGGCCAACGGCGCCGGCAAGACGACGCTGTTCCGCATGATCGTCGGCACCGAAAAGCCCGATGGCGGCAAGCTGCTGGTCGGCGAGACGGTGAAGCTGGCCTACGTCGATCAGAGCCGCGATGCCCTGCAGGGCGATCGCACGGTGTGGGAAGAGATCTCGGGCGGCGCCGAGCACTTCGAGATGGGCAAGCGCAAGGTGCCGACGCGCGCCTACTGCGGCCAGTTCGGCTTCAAGGGCACCGATCAGCAGAAGCGCATCAAGGAACTCTCGGGCGGCGAGCGCAACCGCGTGCACCTGGCCAAGATGCTAAGCGCCGGTGGCAACCTGCTGCTCCTCGACGAACCGACGAACGATCTCGATGTCGATACGCTGCGCGCCCTGGAAGAAGCGCTCAACAACTTTGCGGGCTGCGCGGTGATCATCAGCCACGACCGCTGGTTCCTCGATCGCTTGGCGACGCACATCCTGGCGTTTGAAGGCGACTCGAAGGCGGTGTGGTTCGAGGGCAACTGCCGCGACTACGAAGCGGATCGCAAGCGGCGCCTGGGCAAGGACGCCGATCAGCCGCACCGCCTCCGCTACAAGAAGCTCACCAACTAGCTCTCCGCCTGGCTCTCCGCCTGGCTCTCCGCCCGACTCTCCGCCCGCCTCTCCTCCTCGGCATTCAGCGCAGCCCGCACCGCCGCGATATGCTCCGGCCGGCAGCCGCAGCAGCCGCCTAGAAGCTCCGCTCCTTCCTCTCGCAGCAATAGCAGATCGTTCGCGAAGCGCTCCGGGGTCTCTGGGGTGGGCGGGCGCTTGCAGTCGGGGGCGGGCTCGTCGACCTGCGGCTGGGCCAGCACGCGGGGGGCTTTTCCGCGACGGGCGGCGGCCCACTCGGCTAGCTCGGCGACGGCGCGGCGCATGCGGCGAGCGGGCAGCGAGCAGTTGACGCCGATGGCGATCGGCAGACCGGGGCCCTCCTCAATCACGCGCAGCATGCGTTGGAGGGGCACGCCGAGCGGCGTCTCCATTCCGCTCTGCCCCAGGCTCACGGTCATCGAGACCAAGACCGGCAGCGGGCCGGCCCAGGCGCCTTCTAGCAGGGCGGCTAGCTCGGTGGGGTCGCAGGTGGTCTCTAGGTGCAGGGCGTCGGCGCCGGCCTCGGCGAAGGCGTGCGACAGGTCAGTGACCCAGGTGCGTAGCTGAGCGGCGTCTTGCTGGGTTGGGGGGGGGCCGCTGGGGCCTAGGGTGGCGATGATCCAGGGCTTGGGGGAGGCAGGATGTGCTGAGGCTGCGCTTGCTTCGTCCGCGCTGCACGCCGCGTGGGCCCCCTTCCCTGCAATCATTTTTGCGGCGCGGGGTCCGCAAAAAAGATTTCCGGTCGGCCCCACGGCTTTGGGCGTGGTGAGGGCCACGCTGAGTCTTGCTAGGTCGAGGGCGTTGTTGAGGGTGGCGCACACCGGGTGGGTGGAGCGGAGGAGGCGGAGGAGGCCGAAGGTGTTGGTTTGGAGGGCGTCGGCGTGGGGGGTGAAGGCGGTGTGGATGGACTGGATGGTTTCGGGGTGGGAGAGGAGCCAGGCTTCGGGGGGTTCTTTGGATAGATCGAGGCCGGCGGCGATGAGGGCGGTGCCCATGGCGCCGTCGAAGAGCAGGGGCTGGGTGCGCAGGGCGTCGAGGAAGCGGGACATGCGGGGCGGCAGCTATTTTTCGGGCTTGGTGGGGGTCTTGCCGGAGGCGGGCGCGGCGGGGGCAGGCGGCGCGGGGGGGATGCTCTTTTTGGTGCTGCGGCGCGACTGCAGGGCGGGGGCATGGCGCTCGAAGTCTTCGCCCCACTGGTAGTACGCGGCTTTGCGCAGCTCGGCATGGCGCTGCCACAGCAGGGTGGCCAGGCGATCGCGCGCCACGACATCGGGCTGGCCGCTGCGCGCCGTGCTGACCCGCGTCCCCTTGGGCTTCAGGCGCGACAGGAGCTCAGTCCCCAGCTCAGCGGCGCGGACAAGGTGCGCGGCGGTCACCAGCTTCTGCGCGGTCATCGCGGCGGGGTGCTTGCGGTACAGGGCGGCCAGCTCGATCAGGTCGCTGGCCAGATCGATGGCGCCTCGACCGCGGCGGATCTTTTCGACGGCGGGCGGGGGCAGCGAGCCGCCCAGGGCCAGGGCGCCAGCGGTGCTGAGCAGCAGGGTGCGCAGGGTCGAGGCCTCGCCAAGCTGGGCCCGTAGCTCGCCGAGGGCGGTCGGTGTGGCGACGATCTGCGTCGCGGCAAAGGTCACGGCCTGGGCCAGCGCCGGCAGATCCAGCACCTGCGCCCAGGGCAGCTCGGGCAGCGCCTTCTTCAGCGTCGGCAGGTACGGCTCCAGCGACTTGAGCGCGGTCTGGATGTTCTGCAGCGCCAGCACCGGGTCGAGGTTGTAGGGCACAAGCTCGGCCTTGGGCAGCGTCTCGGCCTGCGGCAGGAAGAACAGGAAGGCCTCCTGCGCCGTCTTCACCCGCCCCGCCGACGAGGCCGGCACATCGACGACCGGGCTGCGGCCGGCCGGCTTCTTGGCGATCGACTTCTTGGCGATCGGCTTCTTGGCGATCGGCTTCTTGGCGATCGACGTCTTTTTGGGGGCTGGCATCTTCGCCGCCGGGGGCTTCTTTTTTGCGGCTCGTCCCGTTTTTGCGGGGGTCTTGGTCTTGGCAGCCATCAGAGGCGCTCCTGTCTATCTGCGGGGGAATCGACGTCGCCAGGCCCAAACGAGCCGGCCGGCCCGAGATATTGCCTCAGTCGAGGCTCGGCACAGCCCCCCACGAGCGAATTTCATGCAAAAGGAGGCTCCGGAGACCCTGCCGCGACCAAACTTTTCGCTACGGCAGGCTCAAGGCACCCTGCCGCGACCGAACTTTTCGCGACGGCAGGCTCAAGACAGCCGCCTACTCCAGCCCAAACAGCGCGGGAACGGGGATGGGGGCGGCGGGGAAGGGCTCGGCGGACAGGGGCGGGTCTTTGATGCCGGCGTGCTGCAGATCGACCATGACGCCCTCGACCAGCTTGAGGACGGTGAGGGTCTGGGCGGCGGCATCGATGAGCCAGAAGAAGGGCACGCCGGCGTCGGCATAGATGCGGCGCTTCTGCAGGGTGTCGCGGCGCCGCGCGTCTTTTTTGAAGTGGATCTCGCAGACCCAGTCGGGGCGCAGCAAGACCGGATAGCCGGCCGGCGGATCGGGCATGCGCTCGCGACGCCAGCCGGCCAGGTCCGGGCGCACGATCTGATGCGGCGTGATCTGAATCGTCGGCTCGGGCACCAGCCACCAGCCACCGGGACGTGACGGGCCATTGGGCTTGCCACGATAGGGCGCCAGGTGAATCAGCGCCTCGCCGTGCGGCAGGCTGTGCTGGCCGCTGGTGGCTTCTTTTTCGACAAGCTCGCCGTCGAGGATCTCGTGAAAGCGATCGTCTTCGGGGATGGCGAGCAGGTCGTCGAGCGTGGCGGGGCGGGTCTGCGGCGAGCGGGAGGAGGAGGAGCGCATGCGCCGGCCTTCTTAGCACAGGCGCGGGCGGGGGCAGCGAGGCGGGGCTAGAAGTTGCCTTCGCGGCAGGGCTCGTACTTGCGGTTGCCGAGGAGCTTTTCTAGGCCGGGGGGCATGTTCTTGGCGGCGGGGTTGGGGCCTTCGGAGGCGACGAGGTCGGGGTTGAAGCGCAGCTTGCCGGCGCTCTGGGCGGTGGTGCAGGCGTTGTGGGCGAAGTCGGACATGTAGTGGGCCCACTTGGTGCGGGCGTAGTCCGAGAGGAGCTCGTCCTTGCGCTTCTCAAAGTCGGTGAGGTCGGGCTCCTTGCGCTCTTTGACCACGGCGACGATGAAGCTGCCACCGACCTCGACGGGACCGACGAGCTCGCCAGCCTTGCGCTTCCAGACGTCCTTGGCCAGCGACTCGGACTCGCCGAGGCCCTGTAGGGTGCTGCCGCGGCGGGCGAACAGGCCCGTCTCTTCGACGTTGGGGCGTCCCTTGCCGGCTTCGAGGGGGCTCGCGCCCTCGGCCTTGGGATAAAGCTCGGCGAGCTTGCCACCGGCCTTGACCTTCTCGGCAGCCTCGGCAGCGCCCTTCTGGGCGAGGTCCTTGGCGGTGGCGGTCTTGTAAAGCTCCTCGGCCAGCTCAGCGCGGGCCTGGCCCAGGCTGATGTCGCCCTCGCGGAAGGTCTCGATCTTGATGATCTCGAAGCCGCGATCGCCGCGCTCAGGGCCCAGGAGATCGCCTTCCTTGCCGGCGAAGACCTTGGTTTCGAGATCGGCGCCGAAGTCGGTGAAGCCCTTCTTGCGCCAGCCAAGATCGCCGCCCTTGCCACGGCTGCCGGCGTCGTCGGACTGGGTGCGGGCGACATCGGCAAACGGCGTCCCGGCCTTCAGCGTCGCGAGCGCGGCTTCGATCTTCTGCTGTCCGGCGGCGACCGCTTCGGCCGGGGCGTCCTTCTTGACCTCGACGAGGATGCGACGGACGCGGACGCTGCGCTCCTGCTTGGTGTAAAGCGCCTTGCGCTCTTCGTAGCGCTTCTTCAGGTCGTCCTCGTGGGCGCGGGCGAAGTTCTCGATGTCGGCCTCGCTGGGGGCGAGCTCGGCTTCGAACTTGTAGGGCGCGAAGCGGACGTATTCGAGGTTGATCTGGCGACCCTTGTCCTCGAAGTCGGCCTTGACCTCGTCAAGCCCGGCGCGGACGGAGAGGCGGAGGAGCTGACGCACCTTGTCGGCCTGCAGCTCGCGGCGCTGGATCTCCATGAACTGCTTCTCGGTGACGCGATAGCCGCTCTGCAGCACCATCTTGAAGCGCTGCGGATCGAAGACGTCGCTCTTGAAGGCATAGCGGTCGAGGGGCCGCGACATGCCAAGGACCATCATCTTGCCCTCGTAGACCACGAAGTGCGCCGCCTCGTCCTCGGACACCAGGAGGCCCATGTGCTCGGCCTCGCGGTAGAGAAGCTCGCGCTCGATGAGCTTGTCCATGACCAGCTTTTTTAGGCGCTGGCTACGGCTGGCCATCTCGGGCCGGTCGCTGCGCTCGCCGCCGCCTGAGGCGAGGTAGGCGAAGTGGAAGTCGTGCTCGGGGACCTCGTTGCCGTAGACGTGGGCCGCAAAGCGACCCGACAGGCTCCACGGCATGCTGTCGCCGCTGGGCGAGCCGGGGCCGAAGCTAATGACGAAGGCAACGATGATGATGCCGAACAGGATGTAGACGATTGCTGAACGTGAGTTCTGCCGTACCGACTCAAGCATGGGGGCTCCACATACGAGAGCGACAATCTACTGCATCCGGCGGAGGCAGGGCAATAAAGCGGGGCCGAGGTGGACAATTGGGGCTTCCCCGGCCCGTTCACACGTAATAAAATTCGTGATTCCGAAAACATAAACTTTCCCCGCCATAGGGCCCCAAGGATCGGGAGTTGAGCGGATCGTGGGTCGGCGAGCGGGGCAGAGGAAGGAATCGCGAATGGCGCGAGCACTTGGCTTCCGGCACGGCTCCGTCGAGCTGGCCTTTAGCTTGGAAAAACTAGATCGCAAGAAGCTGTACGGCTTTGTCGACAGCGAAGCCACCGATGCCGAGGGAAGGCCGTGTGAGCTGGCGGTGCTGGCGAGCGATGGCCGCACGCTGGTGGGACGCGGGGGCAGCTCGCTCCTGATGCTGAACGCCGACGGACAGTACTGCCCGCGCGAGGAGCTGTCGCCAGTGCGCGAGAGTGGCGAGCCGGTGACGCGGGTGCCTTCGTCGTTCGATGCGCCGATCGCGCTCGATCGTCGGGCGAGCATCGATGAGCTCCTGAGCCACAACATCAAGTCGGTGTACCTGCTGACACCGCCGATGGGGGCGGACGAGCTGCTCAAAGAGCTGCGGCAGGGCTTCATCTACACCTTCCCGTTTAGCTATCGCGGCGGGCTGGACCCGGATGTCGGGTTCCTGATGGCCAATGGCGAGGGCGCGCCGTTTCTGCTGCTCGGCAAGCCAACCCAGTTTCAGTTCGTGTCGCTGGCGCAGGAAGCGGCGGTGGACGAGGAGACAGCCCTCGACACCGACGACGAGAGCGACGACATGGACTTCGCGATGATGTAGGAGGCGAACGTGGGCAGCATTCATCTGAGCAACAGCAAAGGCCGCGATGCCATGGTGGCGACGCGGCACATCGTGCCCTCGCTGCGCCTGCGCTGGCTGGATCGGGCGGGGCGGCAGGCGGGCAACGCGCGCGTCCTGACCTCGCCGATCGACTGCGATCTGCCAGCGCTGCAAGAGGGGCTTGCGGCCGGTGCCGGCGCGACCGGGCTTTCCGATGCGCTGATCGCCGGTGATCCCGAGGTCGATATCGAGCGTACGGGAGCATTCCTGCGCGATACCTCGCGGGTGTACATCGGCGCCAATCGCCGACTGGTCAGCGCCGTTAACGAGTGGGATCTGGTGTACGGCGTCGATGGCGCCCTACGTGAGCGACGCCCAGCCCAAGTGGCCGAACCGAACGTCGCCACCGAAGTCCCGCTGCGCTGGTCAGGCCGGCTGCTAAAGAAGTCCGAGGTGTGGAACCGCTTCGCGTTCACGGCCAAGCTGCAGATCGTTCACGTCAACGGCCTGACCTACGACTTCCTGTTCGAGATCGCCCGCGAGCTAGAGCAGAAAGACAGCCTGCTGGTCGTCGGGGGCGGCGCAAAAGCGAACCAGCCGCTCTTTTTTCAGCGCGGCGGCACGCCGTATCGCGGCTTTCTGGAAGGGCGCACGCGCGGCGAGAGCTACTGCCTGCTCCTGCACCTGGCCAACCTTGAGCTCAAGACGCCCACCGCCGCCGACGCGGCGAGCAAGTAGGGAATGCCATGACGACTGCAACCCCAGAAATCCCGGCGGGCAAGCGCGCCTGTCCGGCGTTCATCGATGCGGCACGGGTCGAGTGGAAGCTTGGAAGCTACGGCATCACGGTGGGCAGCGCGCTGCGCGATGTCGATCCCTGGCTGCGTACGCAAGACTATCGCCGCATGGTGGCGGCGCGCATGCAGCCCCTGGATCCGACGCAGGTGCGCAGCCATCTGCCGGCGGGTGAGTACATCCTGTCGCGCAAGTACGATGGCGAGTTCACAGTGCTCTTGTTTCGCGAGGGCGAAGCCTGCTGCGTGAACCCTGGTGGTACGGTGCGCATCGGCCTGCCCTGGCTGGCGGAAGCGGCACAGCGCCTGCGGGGTGCCGGCATTAAGAGCGCGCTCATCGCCGGCGAGCTGTACTTTGCCGCCGGGCCCGGTGTGCGCGAGCGCGTCACCGAGGTCAGCCGGGCCGCGCGCAAGCCGGCGAGCCAGGACGATCTCGATCGCCTGCACTTCGTCGCCTTCGACCTGATCGAGAGCGATGGCGCGGCGCCCCCTGCCCGCTATGCCGACGTCATGGCCCGCCTGCAGAAGTGGTTGGGCGGCGGACAGCGAGTAGGCGCCGTTGCCACGACGCTGGTTAAGAGCGAGGGCGAGATCGAAGCGCAGTTCGCACGCTATGTCAGCACCGAAGGGGGCGAGGGCCTGGTGCTGCGCAGCGACAGCGCGGGACGCTTCAAGCTCAAGCCGCGACACAACCTGGATGCGGTGGTGATCGGCTTTACCGCGGCGAGCGAACCGGATCGCCGGGGCATGCTGCACGATCTCCTGCTGGCTCTGCGGCGGGCGGACGGTAGCTTGCACGTCCTGGGGCACGTCGGCACCGGCTTTTCCGACGAAGAGCGACGCAG
>DAORCZ010000058.1:8018-11930 GCA_035345735.1 Pseudomonadota bacterium
ACGGACTTCAGCCCGACGCGCAAGACGCCGCTGGAACGCCAGATCCGCGTCTCTAGCTCGCGCGAACAGATCGACCTTCTGTGGGCCGAGCTATTCGAGCAGAACATCGTCAAAGGCTGGACGCGCGCCAGCTAAGCCCAGCTCACCGCCCTCCCCCGCTGCCCATCCCCCGCTGCACCGCCTTTGACGGTGCCCCCGACCTGACTACGCCAGCCGGCGCAGTCGGGCAGAGCTACTTCTTGTTGCCGAAGTGCTTCATCACCTTGGTGTTGTCGGCAGCGTCCAGGTAGCGGAAGCCGTTCTTCATCTGGTAGGTGCGACCGTCGTCGAAGATCACGGTGACATCGACCTCGGTGTTCTTCTCGCCAGCTGGCGAGGTCACCTTGATGCCGCTGTTGTTCTCCATGACCACGTTGGTGGCGTTACGCCGACCAAAGACCACGGTTGCGCCGCCTTTGCCGACGGGCAGGTTGCGACCTTTGATCAAGATCTCTTCGCCGCCCATGTACGTGCCTTGCGGGGGCTCAAGCTCGGAAATGCGGGTCTCGTTGGAACAGTGAACCGTCGCCAGGGACAAGGAAACGGTGACACCGACAAGCCAACTGCGCAGCTGCATCATGGGGTGCTCCATAGCAAATCTTCCTCTGCACGGTATCAGAGCGCTCTAGGCCGGACAAGCTCTGTCCCGTGGGCGTCCTAGAAGACCAGCAGGTGGTGCGCGTTGTGCTCTTCCCAGCGGCGAGCCCGGTCGCAGTCTTCAAAGAGCTGCTCCTCGGCCAAGAAGGCCGGTGAGTGAAAGCAGCGGCGGCCGGCGCGCACCGGGATGGGGTGCCGCTCGTGCAGCATCTCGTGGTAGATGATCGACTCGACGTAGTAGCGAGGGACGAACGCGCGATCGAGCAGTGGGTGGATGCGGATCAGGCGATCCTCGACGGCGTATGAGCCCATGTTGACGCTGCGATGCCGACGCGGGCGTCCCGAGGACCGCCTACGCCCCCAGGTGATGCGGGCCTGCACCTGGCCACGGAAGTAGTGCGCGTTGAGCCCATCGAACAGGCTCTGCAGATCGTGGCAGCAACCGCGTGTTCGCATGCGCTGAGAAGCAGCCGACGAAACCAGCGGCGGATCCGAGAGCGGGGCGACGTGAGGCGCGCGCAGCACGCCCCCATGTGTATTCAGTTGCGCGGGCTTGTCAAAAGATCCGCGAGGACCGCGGAGCGGAAGGAGGAGAGCGGAGGCGGGCTAGAACCAGAGCAGAGCGCCGACGTTGACCTTGTAGCCGTTGCTCTGCGCCGGAATCGGGCCACCGTCGACGTTCTGGTAGTACACACCGGCCGGGCTGCTGTCATCGAGCAGCATGCCGACAGCACGGATATCGCCGAACAGCGCGAGCCGCTTGAAGCGCAGCTCAACGCCACCACCGGCCTGGCCGATCAGCTCCCAGAACTGCTGGCTTAGCTGCTGCGGCGTGCCCTGGTACAGGCCGATATCGTCAGCCATCAGGCCGAAGCCAGCGACGGCGTAGATGTTGAAGTGGTTCTCGGGCCGGTTCTGGAACAGATAGAACATCGGCGACACGGTGAACGGATACGACGTGCGGGTGAACGCACCGTGGCCGATCTCCGTGCGCATGGCGTCGAGACCCAGCTCAAAGCCGAAGCGGCCCTGGCTGCGGAAGCGCACTAGCAAGCCGGCGCCCCACATGTTCACGTCCTGGCCGAACACCTGCTGGCTGCTCACACCGAGCATCGTCGCCCGCAGACCGATCGCCACCGACGGTCCGCGTGGCGGTGGCGGCAGCGGACGGGCCGTGCGCACCGGAGGACGCGGCTGCAGCAGCCGAGGCGGCTGGGCAAACGGCTGAACATAGACGCGCGGCGCCGGCGGAGCGTAGTAGGGCGGCTGATAGACCGGCGGGGCGTAGACCGGTGGCGCATAGGTCGGCGGCAGCGGCGCACCGGCGGCGGGCGCCGGGATGATCCACACCGGACCGTTGTAATAAACCGGTCCCGGGACCATGCCCATGCCGGGAGGGGCCGCCGCGGGATACGGCACCATCGGCACCTGGGGTGCGACAGAGACCGGCGGGGGCGGCGCGACCGGCTGCGCCATGGGCGCCGGTGCGGCCATCACCATCGGCGGCGGTGGCAGAGCGGGGGCGACGGCAGCGGGGGCACTGGTGGTCGTCGTCACCGTCGTCGTCGACTGGGTGACCACGGTCGGAGCAGCGCTGTCATCGGCCGCAGCGATCGGCTCTTCAGCCGACGCCACGCCAGCCAGCAGAGTCAGTCCGCTGAATAGCGTGAAAGCAGCAGGGCGGTTGCCAAACAAAGACCGCATGGGGCCTCCTTGAACCTTGGGCGACTAGTGAGATCTAGAGTAGCGATAGACGCTACCCCTTTCAACGGTCGTGCAGCCCCCCCGTTCCGCCTCACCCCAAACGCGCGGATTGGCCGGGTTTTTCGCTAGGCGGGCTCGGCGGCGTGGTCGCTTGGTGCGGCTGGCTCACGTCGCCCGTTCACATAGGTGGCGTAGACCAGGGGGTCGCCGAGGCGCTGACAGACCTCGCGGTAGCTCTCGGCGTTCCACAGCACCAGGTCGCCGCGCGCCCCCGGCGTCAGCCTGCCCACGTCGGGCATGTCCAGCGACCACGCGGCATGTCGGGTCACCGCCAGCCAGGCCTCGGCAGCGGACAGTCCCATCTGGGTACAGGCCAGCGACATCATGAGCGGGAGCGACTGGGTATGCGAGCTGCCCGGGTTGCAGTCGCTGCCCAGCGCGACCCGCACGCCGGCTCGGATCATGCGACGCGCATCCGGCCAGCGCAGACGCAGCGTCACCACCGCGCCGGGTAGCAGGTGGGCGACGACCTTGCCCTGAGCAAGGGCGGCAATCCCGGCCTCGTCGATCTCTTCCAGGTGCTCTACCGAGCGCGCGCCAAGCTGCGCCGCCCGCTCAGCGACCCCGGTGTGGGTGAACTGCTCGGCGTGACAGCGCAAAAGAAGTCCGCAGGTCTGCCCGGCCTGCAGGATGCGCGTCGTCTCAGCCAGACTGAAGGCTCCCACGTCGCAGTAGACGTCGACCGAAGTTGCCCCCAAGGCCCGCGCCCCCGGGATGGCAGCGATTAGCTGCTCGACAAAGCGCTGCCGCTCGGCCGGGCTGTCAAGCTGCGGCGGCGGGACATGACACAGAAAGGTCGGCGCGACGACCCCGGTCGACTCACGGGCCACCTGGGCAATCAAGCGCATAAGACGCAGCTCAGCCTCGGGATAGAGCCCATAGCCGGTCTTGACCTCGCAGGTGGTGATGCCCTGCGCCCGCGCGGTCGCAAGCCGGCGCACAAGTCCTTGCCGCAGCTCTTCGTCACTGGCCTGCGTCGTGGCCCGCACCGTCGATAGAATGCCGCCGCCGCGGGTTTGAATCTCTTGGTACGAGACGCCGCGGTTGCGCAGATCAAACTCAAGGCTGCGCTCGCCGGCCCAGATGAGGTGGGTGTGCGGGTCGATCAGCCCAGGCGAGACCAGGCGCCCGCCGGCACTCTCGTGGATCACCGGGCCAGGCAGCGTCTCTTTCGACGGAGCACTAGCGCGGGGACCGGCATAGCGGATCTTGCCGTCGGTAATCACGACGCAGCCGTCGCTGACCACCCCCAGTGCGGCTTCGGCCCGATCGTAGGCACCGGCATCGCCCCCCACCCCAGCCGGCGCGACGGCGTCGGGCCCAGCCATGGTCAAGAGCTGACAGATCTCGGTCAAATACAGCGTGGCCATGCGACGCAGCTTAGCGGGAAACGTCGCCGAGGGGCAGCTCGACGGTGAATCGGGTGCCATAGGCGGGCTGCTGCGGACTCAGCGGCCAGACTGGGCTCTCGACCTGCAGCTGACCGCCGTGACGCGTGACGATCTCCAGCGC
>DAORCZ010000058.1:12030-17138 GCA_035345735.1 Pseudomonadota bacterium
GCCAGCTGCTCTGAGCGACGCAGGCGCTGCTCGCGCTCGGCCAGAGCCGCCGCCATGACGCGAAACTCGCGCGCCAGCTGTCCCACTTCGTCGAGAGCGGGCCCCACCTCAGGCTCGGGGGGGGGCGCTCCCGGCTTGCCTGGCTCGGCCGGACTCAGCTGCCCGCTCTGCCAGGTCTGCCAGATCTGGTAGTTGCCGCGGGCGACCTCTTTGGCACTGTCGGCCAAGCGCCGCAGCGGACGCAGCGTGGTCTGCACCAGCAGCAAGACCAGGGCACCGACAATCGCCGCCGCGAGCGACAAAAAGATCGTCACCCAGACCGCCCGCTTTTCGTGGCGTTCGCCAACGCTGACAACCTCGACCACTTTGTTCGTCAGCGAGCTAGAGAGCTGCTCCAGACGCTGCGTGGCCCGCTCTTCCAGCTCGCGCACGGCGGGGCTGCTGGGGTCGTGGGTATCGACGGCGATGAAGATCTGCTCGACCAGCTCCAGCTCGGCGTCGATGCTGGCCAGAAAGCGCGCGTCTTCTTTGGGCAGGCTGCGCCGCAGATCCTGCACATGCTGACGAGCACCCTGCAGCCGGATGCGACGCCGCTTGCGATCGGCCGCGACGGCAGCGATGGATCGGGGGCTGTTGTCCGGCTCGGCCAAGCGCCGCTGCAGGTTGGCTTGCAGCGTCTGCTGATCCTGCAGCTGCAGCCGCAGCGCCGAATACCCGAGCGCCACCAGGCGAAGCTGCTGTCCCAGGGTGCGCACCGCCCACGCGCCGTAAAGCGTCGCACCGCCCGACGACAGCAGCACCAGCACAAAGCCGAGCAGGATCTTGCTGCGAATCGATAGGCCCAGCGCGCTGAGCATCGCAGACGGGCGCTGTCGCATCGGCGTGGGCTCGGCCACGACTACACCGACCCTGCCGTCCGCTCAACGATCGAGCGCGCATCCCAGGCTAGGCTTGTCTGTTCGCCTCGTGGGAAGCCGGTTTCAGGTGCACAGCTGTAGGCGCAGGTCCGCTGTCGACCGCCCAATCCGCGAGCACTACCTAGCGGTCGCCCGGGACCTTTCGGCTGGCGCGGGCGGGGGCAGGTGCGTGAGAGGTTACATAGACCCATCGGCATCGTGGAAGTCGCGGGAACTTTACGAGGACTCCGGCCAATTCGTCTATAATCCGACTTCAGTGCCTCGGGGTTGGGGCAACCCCAGGGGGGGCATGACAGCGTGGGATTGCTGAGCTTTCTTGACGATGTGCGTGCGTCGCAAATGAGGGGACATCGAGGACACGCAGAGCCTCGATATCGGCGAGCAGACCGCGCCTGGCTGCTGCGGCTAGGGGCTGGTGTCCTTAGCTTGCTCGGTGGTTCAGCCCATGCCGAAGTTCGACAGCAGGGCGAAGCGGTGACGGTCAGCGATACGGCCGGCACCGAGCTGCCGATCCTGGTGCGCGTGCGCGTTGCTGCCGATGCGGGCGCCGAGGCTCCCCCGGCCATGCCGCTTCTGCGCGTCTTTCCAGCGACGCAGTGGCGACGAGAAGGCGAGGCCCTGGTCAGTGACGTGACGCCTGGCATCGCCGGTCTGCAGATCAAGCTGCGCTGGCAGCAGACCGCCGAAGGCCACTACGAGATGCACGCCGAGGCACGCAGCGCAGCGCCGCTGTGGCTGGGGCAGCTGACCATCGAGCTTGAGCTCCCAGAGAGCAACGCACTCGTCGGAGGACGCGATCTCGCGACCCGCCCTCTGACGCGCAGCGCTGCGGCTTCGCAGCTTGATCCCAAGTGGCTGACCCTCTATCCCTACTCGGGCCCAACGTCCTCTGGGCGGGGTGCTGAAGGCGGCGGACGACGCGGCCACAGCGAAGCCCCCACCGCCTGGACGTTAGTCGTTGAAGACGAGCTGGACGGCCTGCGCGCCCTGCGCGAAGGTCCACGCCTGCTGGCTCGGCTGGATCTGTTTTCGACAGAAGCGCGACCCTTTTCGCGCTTCACTGCCTGCACCGATAACTGGCGCGCCCCCAACCATCGACAGTCGCTACCGGTGCGACAGATGCTGGGCCCAGAAGAAGAGCCGCTGCGCGCTGGCCTAGCGCTGCACAGTGGCGCCGCGGTGCCGCTGTTCAAGGCCCGCTATCCCGATGGGCGACAGGCCGCGCTGGTCATCACCGACCACGCGGATCAGACGGCTTCCGTCACGCTGCGCGCACTGATCGGCGGCACCTCCGACACCGCATCAAGCCAATGGGGCCGTGGCGGCTTGCTGGGCGCCAAGCTCAACATCACCAAGGCACTGTGGGCGACAAGTGGCGAGCCCGCTCCGCCGCCGCTTCTGCAACACGAAGCCAGCAGCGCCAAGCCGGGCAAGGGGGGCCGCGCCCCGCGATCGATTCAGACGTTTCGCAGTCGCTACGGTCGGCCGCAGGTCGATTCGACGGGCGGAGGTCGGCCGCAGCTTGACGATCCCGATGTCGTCGACATGGCCGAGCGCATGACGCGACAGGGCTGGGAGATCGTCCCGCACTCCGCCACGCCGCTGCGCGACGATCGCGAACGTACGGCGAGCGCGCTAGAGATCTTCGCGCGCTTTCATTCGCGCACCTGGATCGATCATCAGCCGTACACCAACTGCGAAGCCCTGGTGAATCAGGGCTATCAGAACGGGCCGTTTGGCATCGTCGATCTGCTGCACAAGTTCGGCTACAGCTACGCGTGGTCGGGTCTGGATGTGCCAGCCGGGACGCTGAACCTGCTGTCGCCGCGGCGGCTGGATCGCTATACGCCGGTGCTGTGGCCGGCCGGTCGCCTGGCGGCGGGCACACCCGGGGGTCTGTGGCTGTTCAGCACGATGATGATGTACGTCGATAGCAATCGCTTCTTTGCGACGTACAGCAAGCGCGCCATCGATCAGCTAGAGCGCGAGCGCGGCCTGCACATCGGCCACACCTATCTGGAAGCCTTTCACCCGCCGACCAGCCCGCTGCGCGGCCGCAACCTGATGCTGCCGGGCAGGCACTCCGGCGAGATCGTGCTGAATCCGCGCCTGCAGCAGCTGTTTTCGGACCTGGCGGTTCGCGTCGATCGCGGCTCGCTGTGGGTGCCGACGCTGGGCCAGCTTGGTGATTATTTCCGGGCGATGTCGGCGGTCGCGGTGCGGCTGCAGCCCGACGGCAGTGCGACGCTGCGGGCCAGCCAGGCGCTGACTGGCGCGACGTTTGTCGTCCCGCGTCGCGGCCTGAAGGTCCTCATCGATGGCCAGCCGCCCAAAGGTCTGCGCGCCGGCCGCAAAGAGACGACCTTCTGGGTCGATCTTCCCGAGGGGCGCGAGGTCCGCGTCACGCTCACCGATGCCAGCGGCAGCCCGGTCCACTTCCTGCGCCCGAGCGACGGCAAGTCGCTGCTGGCGCAGGCCCGACGCTAGCCCAGGCGCGCCAGGCTCTCGCTGTACGGCGGACGCGCCACCCCGGCATCGGTGATGATCGCGGTCACCAGCTGAGCGGGCGTCACGTCAAACGCAGGATGTCTCGCCATCGCTCCGCGCGGCGCGATGCGCACGCCGGATAGTTGCAGCACTTCGTCGGCCGAGCGCTCTTCAATCGGGATCTCGGCCCCCGATGACAGCGCCAGATCCAGGGTCGAACGCGGCGCCGCTACGAACATCGGGATGCGATGGGTATGGGCCAGCACCGCCAGGGTATAGGTGCCGATCTTGTTCGCGACATCGCCGTTTCGGGCGATGCGATCGGCGCCGACGATCACCGACTGAATCTCGCCGCGCGCCATCAGGAAGCCGGCCATGCCTTCGGTCAGCAGCGTGACCGGCACGCCCAGCCGCACGAATTCATAGGCGGTGAGCCGCGCCCCCTGCAGATACGGTCGCGTCTCGTCGGCGTAGACCCGCAACGTCGTGCCAGAAGCGAGCGCGCTGCGAATCACACCGATCGCCGTGCCATAGCCACCGGTGGCCAGGCCGCCGGCATTGCAGTGGGTCAGCACCGTGCCGGGCGGTAGCAGCGAGGCTCCGTGCTCGCCCATGCGCAGACACATCTGTACGTCTTGCCGATGAATGGCCTGCGCCTCTTGCAAGAGCGCATCGAACAGCGGCCGCCCCGCCGCCCGCGCCGCGGCTGCCGCATCCTCCATGCGCGACAGCGCCCAGAAGAGGTTCTTCGCGGTGGGTCGCGTCGCCTGCAGCGTGGCGATGACCTCGGGCAGGGTCACGCCGCGCAGCGCTCCCAGCGCCACGCCATAGGCCGCGGCAATGCCGATAGCCGGCGCACCGCGCACCACCATCGTGCGGATCGCCTCGGCGACGCTCTGATGATCGCTGTAGGTGCGCCAGATCTCTTCGTGCGGCAGCTTCAGCTGATCAATCAGCAGAAGCTCGCTGCGCGCCCCATCCCAGCGCAGCGGCGACAGCAGGCGCGGATCATCGAGCTGAAAGGAATCGGCACGCAGCGGCTCGGACAGGCCGGGGCTGGACAGCGGCGGCCGCGAGCGCGGGGGACTTTGCGGGGGTTGCGACATGAGCACTCCTAGGACTTTGGCGCGGCGCGCTCAGCGAGCAGCCGGCTCAGCAAGGCACTGACGGCATCGGGCTTGGCGCGGCCGCCGGTCTCGGCGATGGCTTTGCCGACAAAAAAGCCCAGCAGCTTGGGATTTTTGGCGTACTGCTCGACCTGCTTCTGATGTTCGGGGGCCGCGATGACCTTGCGACAGGCGGCTTCGATGGCCGCCGGATCGGTGATCTGGCGCAGGCCCAGCGCATCGACCAGGGCTGCTGGCGAGGCTCCCGGCTCGGCATAGAGTCGCGCGAACACCTCTTTGGCGCCGCGGCCACTCACGGTCTCGTCGGCGATCAGGCGAATCAGGGCGGCCAGCGATTCTGGCCCCACCGGCGACGCCGACAGCTCTTTGCCATCGCGGTTGAGCGCCCCCAAGAGCTCGGACGAGATCCAGTTCGCAGCCAGCTTGGCCAGGCTGCGCTGGGCTGCGCTGAGCGTTGTCACAGCGGTCGCGATGCCGCAAGCGAGCAGCACGGCGTCGAAGTAGTCCGACAGCTCGCGCTCGCTGATCAAAAGCTGCGCATCCTGCAGCGGCAGCCCCAGCGCGGTGACGTAGCGCT
>DAORCZ010000059.1:0-12602 GCA_035345735.1 Pseudomonadota bacterium
CAGTCGATCGCGGGCCTGTGCCAGCAGCGAAAAGGCGGTCGCACGCCGACGATACGGCAGGTAACCAGCCCAAAACACCAGCGCCCCCCCGCGTCGCCACACGCTCATGCTGAGCCCCGCTTCAAACGCGGTCTTGTCGCGCTTGACCAGCGTTTCGTGCAGCTGGTTAACCGTCGATAAAGAGAGGATGTCGCGAAGTAGCGAGAGCGGCAGCGCATCGGCGGAGTCAGCCGGCGGCAGGGCATAGGCCAGCACCGCTGCTTTTCCGGGTGCCAGATCCTGCGAGGTGCTCACTTCCTGCGCCAGCCCCCAGTCCAGAAGCGCCGGCACGGTCGGCGCAGGCGTCGCACCGACCCCCTTTTGGATCGCGCCGAAGCGTCGCTGCACCTCGGCCAGCGTGGCGGCGGGATCGATGCAACCGACGATCACCAGGTGCGCATTGTCCGGCCGGTAGTAGCGATCGTAGAAGGCCTGTATCTGCGGCAGCGTGATCTTGCCGACGGTCTCTGGCGTGCCGTGCAGGTGAGCGTAGGGATGCTCGCGCAGCGCCTCGCGCAGTATCAGCGCGGACAGCTTGCCGACCCGACTGTTCTCGGATCGCAGCTTTAGCTCCTCGCTGACGATCTTCTTTTCGCGCTCTAGATCGGCGGCCAGCACACGCAGGTTCTGCATGCGATCCGCCTCGCGAGCCAGCAGCTCGGCAAGATCGCGCGGCAAGAGATCCGCGATATACGTCGTGACATCCGGTGAGGTCGCGGCGTTGAAGTAGCCCCCGGCCCGATGCATGAAGAGGTCGTAGTCGCCCTTGCCGTAGGTCGTCGTGGCGCCAAACATCAGATGCTCAAACAGGTGCGCGATGCCGTGCTGGTCGGCGGCCTCATCGGCGCTGCCGACGTGATAGAACAGCCGCACGGCGACATCGGGCTGGCTGCGATCGGACAGCAGCGATACGCGCAGACCGTTGTTCAAAAGCACGCTGTGAAACCCGGCGGGAATCGACGGGGCACTGATCTTCGCCGGCGTATACGCGGGTCCCGGCGGCACCGGGGGTGGGCGGTGGGCGCAAGCCCACAACAGACTGACTAAGCCGACCCAAGGAAGCCGATACACCTGCCGCAGCCAGTCGACCAAACCCCGCCGTCTGAGAGGACGCGCGCTCAAGTCTCCCCTTCTACCACGGGCGCGGCGGGCGCAGGCGGAATCGCAAACTCGGCACGGACTTCGGTGCCTGCGCCGGGCTGGCTCTTGATCTGCAGTTCCACGCCCAGCGCCAGGGCGCGCTCGCGCATGCCGATCAGGCCGACCCCCGCCTGGCCAGAGCGCGTTCTGTCGACATCGAACCCGACTCCGTCGTCGCGGATGCGCAGCTGCAGGTGCGCGGCTTGCCGAGTCAGCTCGACCTCGACGGATCGGGCCTGGGCATGGCGCATCACGTTGGTCAGTGACTCTTGCACGATGCGAAACACGGTGTTCGACAGCTCAGCGGGCAGCGCGGTGTCATCGGCTGAGAGCTTGGCCCGCACCTGCAGACCGCTGCGCTCCGAAGCGCGCGCCAGCAGCCACTCGACCGCGGCACTGAGCCCGAGATCGTCGAGGATCATCGGCCGCAGCTGACCCACCAGGCTGCGCACCGTGCGGTTGGTGCGCCCTAGCAAGTGATCCAGCTCGCTGAGGTTGCGGCCGATGCCGGCGGGATCGCGGCGGAAGCGCTCGCTCGTAAGCCCCAGCGCATAGCGCAGCGCAGTGAGCTCCTGCCCTAGCTCGTCGTGAAGATCGCGGGCGATGCGAGCTCGCTCGGCCTCGCGGGCCTGCTCTAGCTGGTTTAGGAGCTGACGCAGGGCCGCCGTCTTTTCCGCCACCTTTCCTTCCAGCGCTTCGGCGTTGTCGGCGATCTGCAGCGACTGGCGAAAGTTGTCGCGCAGCAGCGCCGTCAGGTAGTGCCCCATGAGCAGGCTGTACAGCGACACCAAGACCACCATGCTCAGCGTCGCGCCAAGATAGGGCGAGTGCAGGTTCTGCGGCCGGGTTAGAAAGACGCAGCCCAGCCAGGACACCGCCTGCAGCGCCACCATCAGCACACGACGATGCAGCCGCATGGGAAAGATCATCGTCGCGCACAGCACCGGCAGCGCCATGTAGAACCAGGGCCGATCCAGCCCCCCCAGCCACGCCCCGGTGTACCCCATGCTGGCCATGATTGCGCACAGCAGGGAAACCAGCATGAAGAAGCTGTACCGCCGCACCATGGGATGCCGATGCGGCAAGGCCAAGAACAAAAGGCAGCTGATCGATATGACGATGCGATAAGCCACCGGCAGCGAAGGTGCCTCGCTGACGCCGCGATAGATGATCAAGTCGAGCGGCCAGAACAGCAGATTTGCCGCCAGCGCCAGCCCGGCCCCAATGCGACCGCTGCGAACCAGGCGGGCCTGACAGTGCGCGTCAAAGGCCGCCTCTTCGGCGGGCTCGACTGGCCCATGATAGCCCGAGGTCGGCCACAGCTCTTTGGCCTGCGCTCCGTCGGAGACTGCGGACGTATTTGGCAGTAATCTCATGATCGACAACGCCATTACTTACGCGGTAAAAAGAGAGCGTCGCAAGACGAGTCTGGCGCAAGCGCCGCTGCACCCCATTCTTTTTTTGCTGCACAGCGTCCACCAACCGGGAGCCCACCGCTTGATTCGCATCTTCATCGCCGATGATCACGCCATCGTGCGCCATGGTCTGCGTCAGCTGATCGACGCCCAGATCGATATGCGCGTGGTGGGCGAAGCGCAGGATGGCCGGCAGGTGCTGCTGGCCGCGGGTAAGGAGAGCTGGGACTTGCTGCTGCTCGACCTGTCGCTGCCGCGCGTCAACGGCTTGGAAGTGCTGCGGCGACTGCGCGCCGAGCTTCCCGCCCTGCGCATCGTCGCGCTATCGATGTACCCGGAAGAACAGTACGGCAGTCGCGTGCTGCACGAGGGCGCCGCCGCCTATGTCTCGAAGCAGCAGCCTCCCGAAGAGCTCTTGCACGCGCTGCGCCTGGTCATGCGCGGTGGTACCTACGTCAGCCCCGGGCTCGCCGAGGGCACGAGCGGTGGCGATGCCCCCCTCGGCATCGCGGCGCATGAGAAGCTCAGCGCGCGCGAGTATCAGATCTTCACGCTGATCCTGCAGAACCGCACCCCCAGCGAGATCGCTGCTGAGCTGAACCTTTCGATCAGCACGGTCAGCAATCACCTCTCACACGTGAAGGAGAAGCTGGGGGTTCGCACGCTAGGCGAGATCATCAGCTACGGTCATCGCGCCGGCCTGATCGAAGTCCTTTAGCGGCCGGCTGCGCACTGCGGCTACTCGACGAGGTAGTACTCGAACTGGTTGGTATCGGCCGAGCAGGCCAGGTCTTGCCAGTAGAGGCGCTGCTGCGACGACATGAAGTAGGGACGCAGGCAGCGCTCACCGTAGGGATAGCCTTTGGTGCTGATGCGCGTGTACCACTCTTGCGCGTACTTGAAGCGGTTGTCGATGTAGGGGTCGGACGACACATGGCCGTTGGTGACCTGGATGCGCTGCAGGCTGCCCTCATAGGTCGCGGTCAGGCCGCGCGTCAGCATCCAGCCGTCGTCCTGCGGCGTGCCGGCCCCGCTAAACAGGGTGTCGCCGCTGGCGCTCAAGTAGACATAGCCGCCGCTGTCGGCCTGCAGCGTGTACCAGGGCAGACCATTGCCGCTGGCGCCGCTTGGCTTGAAGCTGCGCACGGTGAACAGGTCGCGGCTGCGCAGGTCGCCGTCCACGGCGTTGAGGCGCCCGCCGTCATTGCCCAGCCAGCGATCGACGGCCTGCAGCGTCCAGTCGATCAGCAACTTTTTCTGCTTGATGGCGATGCGACGACCATCAAGCGGCGTGGTGTCTCCCCAGCTAAAGCGGCGCAGCGTGACGCAGGTCGTGCCGTCGAGCAGCGTCTGACCATAGGGACACTGGACGGCGGGTGCCAAGACCTTGAACTCGGCCATGTGCAGATCGTTGCCGGCCGGGATGTCGATGCGGATCGACTGGGCGAAGCCATTCCACGCCGTGTACGAGCCCAGGTCGGATGCGCGGAAAGGATGCGCCGGCAGCAGCGTACTTTCGCGCGAGTTAAACGGCACCGAAGTATCAAAGCGCGAGACGAAGATCCGGTAGTTGCTCAGCCGATCGATGCAGCAGTCGCTGCGGTTGTAGACCACTACACCCGAGATCGCGCGCAGCCCATCCAGGTTCACTTCCCACCACGCCGGCACGGTGTAGTCGCTCTGGCGCGTGTGGCTGAGCGAGCCATTGGCCCACACTGCATCGGTGTTGCCATCGACGGCGTGCCACGAGTCGCCGCCGGTCAGCGTGCTCGACTGCGCGGTGGGGCGGCGCAGCGCCAGGTTCTGCGGCGTGATGTACACCTCGACCTCAGCCAGGCTCAGCGCGTTGGTGCCGCGAAGCTGAACGCGGACGTAGCGGCCGCGCTTATTGATCGGCACGGTCAGCGGAAAGCTTGGCGTGCCGCTGTACGACAGGCTGTACCAGACCACCTGATCTTCTGAGACCTTGACGTCGAAATCGCTCAGGCGATCGCCGCAGCAGTCGGTGCGGTTGTGCAGCACGACCTCGCCGATGCTGCGTGACTTGCCAAGGTCGACCTGCCACCACGGCTGCGCTTCGACCAGCGTGTGCGTGACCGAGCCGTTGCCGAACACGCCGTCCTTGTTGCCGTCGATGGCGCGGATCGGATCACCACCCCAGCCGGTGCTGCTCTGATTGGCGATGCCCAGCTGCGCGACGTTCGGACCTTTCTCGGTCTGCAGCACCTGCACTTCGTCAAGCTCTAGCGTGCCCGTGCCCAAGAGCCTCACTTGCACGTAGCGCGCGGCGACGTTGGCCTCGATGCGCAGGCCGAGCGGTGGCTGCGTCGCCGAGTAATAGATCTGCGTCCAGTTCACCTCGTCGGACGAGACGCGGACTTCAAACGGCTTGAGGCGATCCTGACAGCAGTCGCGACGTCCGTAGATGACGATCTCGTTGATCCACAGCACATCTAGCGTATCGACCTGCCACCAGGGATTCGTCTCAGAAGCCGTATGGGCAATCATCGGCACGCTCGTAAACGGGTAGTACATGCCAACGGACCCGTCGTTGGCGTTGCGCGCGGAAAAGTACGGTTGGTACTGGCTGGACATCTTGGAGGGGTTATTGAGCGCGACGTTGCGCGCAAACGGCGTGCCCAGGCCCTGCTGAATCGCTACCGGTGATGCCTCGGGTGCGTCGCTGGGCGGCTGTACGCAGGCGGCAAGCACCGAGAGCAGACCGACGAGCACAGGCAGGGCCCAGACCGGGCGCGGTGAGCAAGCCACAGGCTGAGTCAAGCCGGCGCGCCTGCGGAGTTGAACCAAGCGAGAGAGCGAGAGTCGACGATGACGAGGCATCCAGTTTCTCCTTTCCAAAGAGGAAGGAGCAGCCTACGGAGGTCGTGCGGGCTCGCCTATGGAACTACTTTTGGTGGGATAGGGTAGGACACGCGCGGGGCCCCGGGCGGGCGCCAGCAGCGACGGTGCGAAGCGGTATCAAGCCAGGCTGTGGGCTGGATATAGTGAAGGAATGAAGCCCTCGACCCCGCTCTCGATCCCTGTGCAGGCCTCAGCCCAGACCGACATTGGACGCGTCCGCAAGAACAACGAAGATGCTCTGCTGTGCCTGCCCGAGCTGGGTCTATTTGCCGTCGCCGATGGCATGGGCGGACACGCCGGGGGCGAGGTCGCTTCGGCCATGGCTATCGGCGAACTTCAGAAGGCGATGCGGCACCTCCCCGAAGGTCCCTTCCTGGCCGATCCATCGCTTGCGAATCGCCGCACGATCTTGCAGTTCCTGCGGCAGACGGTCAGCGCGATCAACGCCGCGATCTTTGCTCGCGGCCAAGAAGAGTCGTCGCTGCGCGGCATGGGCTGCACGATGGATGTGGTGCTGCTGCGCGGACGCAGCCTGTTTTTAGCTCACGTCGGCGACAGCCGCGTCTATGGCCTGCTGGGTGGGACGCTGTTTCAGCTGACGGAAGATCACACGCTGGGTCAGACGCTGCTCAGCAGTGGCGCGATGAGCGAGGCGGAAGTGGCGCAGCATCCGCAGCGCAACCTGCTGATGCGCGCGATGGGCGTGTATCCCCAGGTCGAAGTCGACACCGCGTATCTCGATGTCGCGCCGGACGATATCTTCATGCTGTGCTCCGACGGTGTGTACGGCATGGTGGGGCGTGACAAGCTGCAACAGGCGCTGACCTTGCCGAACCCGCAGGCGGCACAGGCGCTGATCGATGCGGCGATGGCCGGTGGAGGCCGCGACAATGCCTCGGCGGTGGTCCTGCAGGTGATGGCCTGCAGCGACGCGCTGTCGATCCGCGTTGGCTCGGAAGAAGTGCGAGCGGCGATGGCCAAGGCCAGCTTGTTTGCCGGCTTCAGCACCGCTGAGCTCTTGCGGGTGCAGCAGATCGCCATCGGTCAGGTGGTGACGGCTGGGGACGTGATCTTTCAGAGCGGCCAGCGGGTCAGCGAGATCTATCTCGTGCTCGACGGCAGGCTCTCGATCTGGCGCGACGAGCTCAAGGTGGGTTGGCTGGGGACGGGCGATCCCTTCGGTGAGCTGTCGCTGTATCCCGGCGAGAGCGCGGTCACGGTGAAGGCAGACCAGCCGACGCGGATCCTGCGCTTCCCGTTGGAGTCGGTGCAGAACCTGATGCGCAGCGACAGCGGGCTGGGAGTCAAGCTGGCGCTCAACGCCTTGCAGCGGGTGTGGCATCGCTTCTTGGGCGTCGGTGAGCACGCCGCACGCTTGGCGCGCAAGGGGAGCTAGCCCGAGCTAGCCCGACCTAGAGGTAGGGCAGCAGCGACTGCGCGGTGTCGCGCACCGTCTGATCCAGCGGACGAAACTGCAGCCCCAGCTCACGCTGGGCTCGCGTGCTGTCGTACTGCGGACGCAGACCGACGCTGTCGCGCACGCCGCGCAGTGACAGCCGCGGATGAACCAGCGCCGCTGCATACAGAAGCGGGGTTGGCAGGGTCGCTGTCGCGATGCGTCGACTCGGGAGCTCGGCCTTTAGCTGCGCCGCGATCTCGGTCAGCCACCGGCCCCCGCCGCACAGCAGATAGCGCCCGCGGGCAGCCGGCTGCAGCGCCGCGACATGTGCAGCGGCGACATCGCGGACATCGACCAGGCCAAAGTACCAGCGCGGACTCGCGGGATAGGTCCGCCGCAGCAGATCGGCGATCAGCCGCGGGCTGGCCTGGGTATGCGCACGACACAGCACTGGGCCAAGCACCAGCGTCGGGTGCAGGCAGACGAGCTCCCAGCTCCCGTAGGCCTGGGTCTGCTCGATGGCCAAGCGCTCTTGCTGCGTCTTGGAGAAGTCGTAAGGGGTGCGCTCGGGACAAGCCTCGTCGTTCCAGTCGGACTCGTTGAGTGGCCGCACCGACGCCTGACGATAGGTCCCCATGGCCACCACGGACGAGGTCAGTACAACGCGTCGCACCGTCCCCGCCCGCGCCGCGGCCGCAAGGACATTGCGCAGACCATCGAGGGCTGGCCGAATCACCTCCTGCGGATCGGACGTCGTCGGAGAGGCGACACTGGCGACGTGCAGCAGGGCCTGACAGCCGCGCAGGGCTTCATCAAAGCTACCCGGCAGAAGCAGGTCCGCGGCCACGATCGCAAGTGATCCTCGCGAGGCAAGCGCGTCGAGGGGCGCCGTCTTCCGCGCATCGCGGACAGTTCGCACAGTCGCGACGACCTCGTGCCCGGCGTCCAGGCAAGCCGCTACGACCTGCGACCCGACGAAGCCAGAGCCGCCGGTGACACAGACACGCATTGGGGGACAGAGCGGAGAGAGACGGGAGACCGGGAGGAGAGAGGCGAGGCGAGGCGACAGCTAGTGCGGAGCGGGAGCAGCCGGGGCGGCCGGGGCGGCAGCCGGAGCGGCCGGAACAGCAGCCGGAGCGGCATGAGCGGCCGGAGCAGCAGCGGCCGGCGGTGGTGCCAGCGGCGCGGTGGCCGCAGCCGACAGCGGCACAGGCTCTGCCTTCGACAGCTTGTACACCGAGCGCCCCTTGATGGGATCGAGCGCGTCGCGGGTGTGCAGGTCGATGAGCGTGGGCGTGAAGAAGATGCTCACGAACAGCAAGCTGGCCAGGAGGATGATCGTGTACAGCCTGTTGTCGTAGCGCAGGTGCATGAAGAAGCCCACCACCAGCGAGCCCTTGATCGTCGCGACGATCAGCGCCACGAAGGTGTTGGCCGAGCCGAAGTCGAAGCGCGAGACCGCCACCGTCAGGATGGTCAGCACCATCAGCGCACCCCAGACCCCCAGGTAGACCTGGAGAGGCAGGACGTGCGGCTCATCGCCGTGGCCGTGATCGTCAGAGGAATGAGAGTGTGTCGCGTGTGCCTGCGTCATCGCTATGCCCTCGCTCTAGCCCACCAAATACAGGAGCGGGAAGAGATAGATCCAGATCAAGTCGACCAAGTGCCAGTAGAGGCCCACCAGCTCGACCGGCGTGTAGTACTTCGAGCTGAAGTCGCCGCGCGTCGTGCGGAGGAGGATCCACGTGATGGCGATCATGCCGAACAAGACGTGGAAGCCGTGCAGACCGGTCAGCAGGAAGTAGATGCCGAAGAAAATGTGCGGCGAATCGACGTGCGCTAGCTCAGGACCGCTGAACGAGTAGTAGGCGCCAGGCAAGAGGCCAAGGTGGATCTTGTGCGTGTACTCGAAGTACTTGACCACCAAGAAGGCGCCGGCGCACAGCAGCGTCAGGACCAGGAAGAAGGCGCTCTGCTCTCGCTTGTTCTGCTGCGCCGAGCGCACACCCAGTGCCATGGTCAGCGACGAGAAGATCAGCACCATGGTGTTCAACCCGCCGAGCTTCCAGTCGAGCATCTGGTGCGCCGCTTTGAACATCTCGGCGTGCGTGCTGCGATACGCGGTGTAGGCCATGAACAGGCCACTGAACATCAGGATTTCAGTGGCCAGGAAGGTCCACATTCCCAGCTTGGCAGCGTCCGCTTCGGCGCGCGCCGTCGGGAAGTGGTGAGCGTGGTGATACTCGCGACCCATAATCGCCATGGTGAAGCCTTCTCCTCGCGCTGCTAGCGGTCGTACGGGCCAGCGGTGATGACCGGCTGGTCCTGGAAGTTTTCCAGTGGGGGTGGCGACGGCGTCTGCCACTCAAGCGTTGTCGCATCCCACGGGTTGTCCGGCGCATCCGGCTTCTTGAACAGCGCGCCGAGGAGGCAGACCGCCGACAGCAAGAAGCCAAAGCCCAAGACATAGGAACCAACCGAAGAGAACGCATGCAGCGGCTGGAACTGGTCGAGATAGTTGTAGTAGCGACGCGGCATGCCCTGCGCACCGAGGACAAACTGCGTCAAGAAGGTCATGTTGAAGCCAATGAAGGCGATGAGGCAGGCGATGCTGCCCAGCGTCTCGTTGTAGGTGCGGCCGGTGATCTTGGGCCACCAGTAGTGCAGGCCGCCCAAGAAGGCGAACATCGTCCCGCCCATCATGACGAAGTGGAAGTGCGCGACGACGAAGTAGGTGTCGTGCAGGTGCACATCGACGCCGGCCGTCGCCAGGTAGAGGCCGGTCAGACCACCGACGGTGAACAGGTACAGGAAGCCAATCGCGTACCACATCGGCGTGCGCAGCACGATCGAGCCGCGGTACATCGTCGCCGTCCAGTTCAGCACCTTGATGGCGGTGGGGATGGCGACGAGGAAGGTCAGGAACGAGAAGATCATGCCGGCGATCTCGGACTGACCGGCGGTAAACATGTGGTGACCCCAGACCAGGAAGCCGATGATGGCGATGCCAATCGACGACATGGCGATGGCGCGGTAACCGAAGATCGGCTTGCGCGAGAACGTCGTGATCAGCTCGCTGACCACGCCGAAGCCGGGGACGATCATGATGTAGACGGCGGGGTGGCTGTAGAACCAGAAGAAGTGCTGGAACAGCACCGCGTCACCGCCCATCGCCGGATCGAAGATGCCGATCTTCAGCACGCGCTCAGCAATCAGCAGCAGAAGCGTGATCGCCAGCACCGGCGTCGCCAGGATCTGGATAACGCTGGTGGCGTAGAGCGCCCACACGAACAGCGGCATGCGGAAGAAGGTCATGCCCGGCGCGCGCAGCGAGTGGGTGGTGGCGATGAAGTTAAGGCCGGTAAAGATCGACGAGAAGCCGAGAATAAACGCCGCGAGCACCATCGAGATGACGCTGGTGTCGGTGGTGTTGGAGTACGGGGTGTAGAACGTCCAGCCGGTATCGACCGCGCCATTCACCAGGGAGTAGATGGCGAAAGACGCGCCCACTAGATAGATGTAGAAGCTCGCCAGGTTCAGACGAGGGAAGGCGACGTCTTTGGCTCCGAGCTGCAGCGGCAGGATCAGGTTGCCAAGGCTCGCTGGGATCGAGGGGATGATGACCAAGAACACCATCACCACGCCGTGCAGCGTGAACAGGCGGTTGTAGGTGTTGGCGTCGACGATGGTCTTGCCAGGCGTCAGAAGCTCGGTGCGCACCAACAGAGCGAAGACACCGCCCAGCAGAAACGCCGCCAGCACGAACACCAGGTACATGATGCCGATGCGCTTGTGATCGAGCGTGTAAAGCCAGGAGCCGATGCCACGCGCTGCCTTGTAGAAGGACGGCGACTGGGGCCGCTGGCCTTGGGCAGATGAAGGACTGTACTGGGTCATGTTCCGGCCTCGGTTACTTCAAACTCTTGAGGTAGGCGATAAGGTCGCTGATCTCCTGATCGGAGAGCACGCCCTTGAACGTCGGCATGGCCCCTGCGGCGAAGCCGGCGACGGTCTGCTTGTTGGGATACTCAATCGACTCGCGGACGTAGTTTTCGTCCACGGTGATCTGCGAGCCATCGGCCAGCTTTTCGACCCGGCCAAACGCCTGCCACAGCTTGGGACCGATGTTGGGCATCGCCTGATCGGCAGCCACGGCGTGACAGGCGACACAGCCGCCCTTGCCGTTAAAGAGCTTCTTGCCCTTGTCGGCGGGCGTGGCGTTGGGATCGTCGCGGTGCTTCTCGACCCAGGCCTCGTATTCTTTTTCCGGTAGGACGTGGACCTTGGCCAGCATGTCGCTGTGGCTGGTGCCGCAGTACTCGGTGCAGAACACCTGCTGCGAGCCAGGCTGAGTCGCCTGGAACCACATCGTGGTGTAACGACCCGGCACGACGTCCATCTTGGTGCGGAACGCCGGCACGAAGAAGCTGTGCAACACGTCGCGCGACGTCATGATCAGCTTCACCGGCTTGTTGAGCGGGACAGCAAACTCCTTGCTGCTCACCGCACCACTGTCGTACTCGAAGTTCCACACCCACTTCTGGCCCGTCACACGGATCTCGATCGCATCCTTGGGCGGGATCGCGAAGTCGAGGTAGAGCTTGAAGCCCCACGCGAAGAGGCCCATGCACAAGACCAGCGGGAGCACACTCCAGGTGATCTCCAGCATGGTGTTGTGCGTGTGGTTGGTGTCGACCTTGTGTTCGCCGCCGCGGTAGCGGTACTTGAACACGAAGTAGGTGCCGGCACCGATGATCAGCACGAAGAAGAACACGCACAGATAGGTGATGACCCAGAACAAGAGGTCATACCCCGGCGCGATCGTCGAGGCCTGCGTCGGTAACATCGTCAAGGTAGAGGTGCTCTGGTCCATCATCCACTCACCGAGGCGCGACGCTCACGACGCCACGCCGACAGAAGATACATGCCCAGAACCACGACCGTGAGCACTCCGCCGATGCGCATGAGCGCCATCGGGGTCAGCCCGTAGCGACGGGTCTGCGGGTCGTAGTGATAACAAAGCAGGAGGAGGCGATCGACTGGGCTGCCGATCCCCCCCTGGGATGCCTCAACCAGCGCCAGGCGCAGGTCACGAGGCGGGAACTGAATGCCGTAGAGCACGCGCGAGATGCGACCGTCAGGCGTCAACACGAAGATGCCGGCGGCGTGCGCGTACTGGTTGGTGGCGGCGTCGTAGCGGTAGTGAAACCCGACAGCGCGAGCGATAGCGCTGACGTTTTCTTCTGTGCCGGTCAGGAACGGCCAGTCGCGATCCGTCATCTTCCCAGTGCGCTCGGGCCCGAGCGCGGTCAGATACGCCGCGCGCTTGCTCTTGGCGAGCTCAGGCTTCTCTCGCGGGTCGATCGAAACGGAGACCAGCTGGTATTCCTGTCCGACGAGAAACTCTAGCCCGCGCATGCCTTCCAGCAGGCCGTTGAGCACTAGAGAGCACAGCGTCGGACAGCTGTAGTAGTTCAGCACGACGATCACGGGCCGCTTGGCCGTGAAGTAGTCGGCGAGCTTGACCTGCGCTCCGGTGTGATCGACGAGGGGAACCGACAGCGCAACCGACTGACCCAGGCGCTCCTCGATCGCGATGCCGCGCAGCTCGGGCGGCAAAGGCTGATCGGCGCTGGCAACGCCGGGCACTGTATAGAACAGTGCCAGCGTCGTCAGACCGCAGAGGAGTGCAAGGACCGTCAGGTTCATCGCTTGGCTTCCTCGATGACCTTCTGCATCGCCACATC
>DAORCZ010000059.1:12702-16714 GCA_035345735.1 Pseudomonadota bacterium
AGGACCGTCAGGTTCATCGCTTGGCTTCCTCGATGACCTTCTGCATCGCCACATCGATCGGGATGTGAACGATCTGCTTTTCCTTGTCGACAAAGCCGTAGCCGCCCAGGCGCTTGTCTTCTTCGCTACGCAGCTTACTGAGCTCGGGCGAGGGACCAGCGACGGTCATCTCGCGTCGAACGCTATCCGTGTAGCGATAGAACAAGCCGGGCAACGCCGCCGCCGAGCCGAAGAACACGGCCGCCGTCAGCACACAGAACGTCAGGATGCCGGTGTTCGAAAGCGTCGACGCTTCCACGGCGACGTCGCCATGACCATGCGCATCCCCATGGCCGGCATTGCTGCTGTGATCAGCCATTGTCGTACTCCAGCGACGAGTGAACGTAGGGATCCTTGACCGGGATCAGCGCCGCCGAGCCCATGCGGTTGAAGATGCCGGCCAGGCACACACCGACGACGCCAAACAGCGCCGCGATGTCACGCGCCGTCACTTCCAAGCTGTGCCGACGGACCGGCATGATGACCCAGAACAGATCGACGTAGTGCATGACCAGAATCAGCACACCCACCGTCATCATGGCCGCTGCGTTGCGCTTGGCGGTGCGGGACAGCATGCCGAAGAAGGGGACGCCGAAGTGCAGGATGCACAGCGCGATCGCCAGCGTCGACCAGCCGTTCTCCCAGCGGAGACGGAACCAGGCCGTCTCTTCCGGCAAGTTCGCGTACCAGATCAGCATGAACTGCGAGAACGCGATGTAGGCCCAAAAGACGATGAAGCCGAACTGCAGCTTGCCCAGGTCGTGGTAGTTCTCGACGGTGATGACGCCCTTTAGGTAGCCGGCCCGCTGCAGCAAGTGAGCGGCCAGACCAATGGTGCACAGCGCGCTGATCATGCTGCCGGCGAAGGCATACACACCGAACATCGTCGATGCCCAGGTCGGGTCGAGCGACATCACCCAGTCAAAGCCTGCGAACGAGATGGTCAGGCCGTAGAGGATGACGGCGATGGTGCTGGCCGTGCGCATAGACTTGGTGATCTGCGGATCACCACTCTTGTCCTGCGCGACGGACTGACGGTGGAACCAGGTGCCCACCGCGGCCCAGACCGCCAAGTAGACAACGGCGCGGATGATGAAGAACTGCGGGTTGAGGTAGCCGGACTTGGCCATGACATCGGCCGGCTGCGGCTGTCCGTTCGCCCAGGAATACAGCGTGCTCATGCCCCACAGGAGCGGCAGGAACAGAACCGCCAGGATCGGCGTCACCGCGCCGACGTTCTCGGCGATGCGACGCAGCGTCGTGCTCCAACGAGCGCCAACGACGTGCTGCAGGGTCGCGAAGAACATGCAGCCAGCCAGGACGGTGACGCCGTAGAAGTAGGCGACCAGATACGACATCAGCGCGTCGGCCTTGTCGGCTTCGTTGAAGAAGCCGAGCGCCGTGTAACCCAGGCCCGCAAGACCAATCACCCCAAAGATGGTGGCGTAGCGGTTGGCGTCCGACGGCAGAAGCTGCAGCCGCGCGTCAGCGATAATGCGTTCGGTGGCGCTCATTTCAAACCCGTCCTCTGGCTCTCAGGTACGTCGGCCAGCGTGGCGCGCTGGCTCTTCTGCAGGGCCCGCACGTAGGCGACAATGGCCCAGCGGTCGCTTACCGGCACCTGATAGGCGTAGCCCGGCATGGTTCGCACGCCGTTGGTGATGGTCTCGAACAGCTGTCCGACGGGCATGGTCATGATGCGCTCGTCGAAGTACGAGGTCGGCTGCCAGCGACCCACCTTGTTAGCGCGCTGAACGACGATGCCGTTCCCGCTGCCGGTGCGATCGTGGCAGGGTGCACAGTAGATGTTGTAGCGATCCTGGCCGCGGGCCAGGAGGTCAGCGTTGACGCTGACTTCGCCAGGCCACTTGGCGGCGTAGTTGCCACCTTCATCTTTGCCCGTCTCGTACACCCCGGGCTCAAGCGGCGCGTGCGTCGGAATCGTGCCTTCCACCAGCGGACGCATCGAGCGACCGTCGTTGAAGAAGGTGTTTTCACGCTGCGCCTTGCCCTTGTCCTGCGTGAACATCTGGCGCTGCCAGTGCACGGGCGGGTCCTCGCTGGGATTGCCGCGGCAAGCAGCCATAGAGGGCAGCGCGGCGCACAGCGCAAGGATCAGAGCCGGCTGTTTCATCGTGGTTAGGAAGTGGCGGACCGTCATGGGCCTTAGGGCTCCAAATCCCGGATGAGCGTGATCTCCTTGCCACCCGCCTTGGCCAGCACTTCACGCGCCTTGGACTCGTCCCAGGCAGGATCGCTGGCATCGATCGACAGCAGGAAGCCGTCGTCGGTGGCCCGGGCGAAGCGTGGATGCGTGAACAGCGGATGGTAAGGCTGCGGCAGCCGACACAGAGCCAGCAAGCCGAACACGGTCGTAAAAGCCGACAGGAGCACCGTCAGCTCAAAGCAGATTGGCACGTAGGCCTGGTAGGAGAGGAACGGCTTGCCGCCGATGCGGAAGGCGTAGTCAAACGCGTTCATCCACCACTGCAGGGCGAAGGCACTCGCCGTACCGGTCAAGCCTCCGCCGAGCACCAGGAACGGCAGGATGCTGGGACGCAGGCCCATCGCGGCATCCATGCCGTGGATGGGGAACGGCGTGTGCGTGTCCATGCGGCTATAGCCAGCGGCGCGCACTGCCTTGACGGCTTCGAGCAGGTCGTGCGGCGTGTCGTACTCGGCGACGAAGCCAAAGACCTTGCCCCCCGGCGCCAGATCAGCGCTGCCCGCGGCACCACTTGCTGCATGCGTATGGGCCGACATCAGTGGCTCTCCTTGTCGTGGTCGTGGTCCCCGTGACCCGCGCCGTGGTTGTGCTTGGCGTGCGGATCGGCGTAGGGCGACACACCCTTGATCTCTGAGATGGCGATCATCGGCAGGAAGCGCAGGAACAGCAGGAAGGCCGTGAAGAACAGGCCAATCGTTCCCAGGTAGGTGCCGATGTCGAACAGCGTCGGGCGGAAGTAGCCCCAGGCGCTGGGCGTAAAGTCGCGGTGCAGCGAGGTCACGATGATGACGAAGCGCTCGAACCACATGCCGATGTTCACGAAGATCGAGATCACGAACATCGCCGGGATGGAGCGTCGAATCGAGCGGAACCAGAACAACTGCGGCGAGATGACGTTGCAGCTCACCATCGACCAGTAGGCCCACCAGTAGGGACCAAACATGCGGTTCTTGAACGTGAAGCCCTCGTAGGGATTGCCGCCGTAGTAGGAGATGAAGAACTCCATGCCGTAGGCGTAACCAACCATGGTGCCGGTCACGAGCATGATCTTGTTCATGTTCTCAAGGACGCGCAGGGTCACCAGGTGCTTGAGGCCGTAGAACTCACGAGCCAGCACCATCAGCGTCATCACCAGACCGAAGCCCGAGAACACTGCGCCGGCCACGAAGTACGGCGGGAAGATCGTCGCGTGCCAGCCCGGCAGAACCGACGTCGCGAAGTCGAAGGACACGACAGAGTGCACCGACAAGACCAGCGGCGTCGAGAGACCGGCGAGGATGAGGTAGGCCTTCTCGTAGTGCTGCCAGTGGCGGTTCGAGCCGCGCCAGCCCATGGCCAGGATGCCGTACACCAGCTGGCGAATCTTGTTACCCGCACGGTCGCGCAGCGTTGCGAGGTCGGGGATGAGACCGACGTACCAGAAGAGCAGCGAGACGGTGAAGTAGGTCGAGACTGCGAACACGTCCCACATCAGCGGCGAGCGGAAGTTCGGCCACATCGACATCTGGTTCGGCAGCGGCAGGAGCCAGTAGACGGCCAGCCACGGACGACCGGTGTGGATGATCGGGAACTGCAGAGCGCAGATAACGGCGAAGATCGTCATCGCTTCGGCGAAGCGGTTAATCGACGTACGCCACTTCTGCTTGAAGAGAAACAAGATGGCCGAGATCAGCGTGCCGGCGTGGCCGATGCCGATCCACCACACGAAGTTGGTGATGTCCCAGGCCCAGCCGACCGGCTGGTTGT
>DAORCZ010000060.1:0-16638 GCA_035345735.1 Pseudomonadota bacterium
TAACCCACGAACAACCTGCGATCCGGAGCCGGTCGCCTCATCCTGACTTTTTTGATTCAGGGGAGTGAAATAGGACTCCGGAGTCATGTCGAACTCCATCGGCTCCTCGCCCCGCTTGCAGCGACCCTCCGGTGCTGCGATGGGGCGAGGCGAACCAGTCAGCTCCTCGGTCTTGCGCACGACGAACGTGCCGCTTTTTTCGGCGTGGTGCGTGGAGTTGCCCCAGACACGTACTCCGACCAAGCTCAGGCGTTCGATGCCACTTGGGTCGCGAAGCACCTCACCAGGGGGTAGCCGGCTGCGCACGGCATCCGTGCCCTGGTTCTCGTCGATCGCGCCCCCAGCATGCGGGGAGTGCCGGTGTTCGACACGATTCAGCAACTCGACGGCCACCATTCGCGAGTTCATCTTGGCCGCCGCTCCCAGCGCTCTCCCCGATGAGGCCCTGCTGCGCGAGCTGGAGCGGCGATTGGCCGAGGGGAGCGGATCCACGGCGAGCACGATCGCAGGCTGCGCGAGCACGACACGCGACTGCGCGAGCACGACGCGCGCTTGAGCAGTCAGGATGCGCGTATCGCAGCGCTCGAAGCAGCGATGCGCAAGTGCGGATCCTGTGAAGACAAGAAGATCGCCAAGGGCTGCCCGACGCCAGAGCCCCCACCCGCCTAGAACCTGGAGGACATCGAGGACATCGGCCCCAAGCTCGCCGAGGTGCTGCACGCCGGCGGCATCCGGCCCCTCAAGCAGCTGGCGAGCACCGAGATCGCTGAGCTGCAGAAGATCCTCAAGCCCGCGGGGGGAAACAACTGCGCTCGCAACGATCCCAGCAGCTGGCCGCAGCAGGCTCGCCTGATGGTCGAGGGCAAGAAGGCGGAGCTGCACGCGCTGCAGGAGACGCTGCGCGCGGGACGTTGCAAGGTCTGATTGCCCCTGGAGCGACCCGCGGTGCAGCCGCGCAGCCTGTGCAGCGGCACCCCGGGTCGACCGCCATCCTGCATGACGCAAACGGAGTACACGCACATGACTACCCGGTCCGCACCGAAAAAAGGAAGCCCAGTCACCACCGCCAAGAGCCTGCGGCCCAAGACCGCGACTGCGCCCGGCAAGAGAACCGCGACGAAGAAAAAGACCGCGCCCCCGGCCTCCGCCCCGCCCGTCATCCCCTCGGGGGACGAACCGCAGGATGCTCCGCGCCCCCTCAGTAAGGAGCAGCGCAGCCTGGATCTACTGACGCGGTCGAGCTAGCGCTGGGCATCCGCGAGAGCGCGCTCCTTGGCAAGCAGGGACTGATCGCGGCCCACAACCTCCAGATCGCGCGAGCCGACTGCCTGCGGCTCCTGCACTGGTTGGATCGCGGGACGTGCAGCGCCTTCGGCCCCCCCCGATCAAGCTCGGGCAGCTCAGCACCGCGCTGAGCAAGCCGCCCAAGGCGTCTTCGCGCGGCGCCTTTCCCATCTACGGCAGCGATATGTACACGCGGGTGTGCTATCGCCGCGGCCCCCTGTGGTTTGTCGCCGCCTATTACTACGAGCTCGACATCCCCTACCTCGACTTCAAGACCTGGGAAAAGGATCTGCTGTCCTTCCTCGGCGAAGTCGGACTGTAGGACCCACGGTCCGCAATATATAAACACCCCCTACGGCACCGTCGGACAAGCCCGACGCTGGGCGACCGCTGGCAAGCGAATCTCCAGCACGCTGCGGCCCGGCCCGACTTCGACCACTTGCTCGACACTGGGAGCGCCCTCGGCCTGAATCTGCAGCGTGTAGCGCCCAGGAGCCGGCACGAAGCGATCGAAGCGACCGTCGCGGCAGCGGGTCTCCCAGATCTCGCCCTCGTTCGTCGGGAGCTCGGCGATGCGAACGCTGGCGACGACCGGCTGGCCGGTGGCATCCAGCACGCGACCGCTCAGCGTCGGTCCGTCGAGATAGCGATCGAACAGCCGCATCCACGACGGACGCACGGTGTGCACGATGGCGTAGCGCTCGGCTTCGTCTTTGGCATCACGTCGGGCGCCTTCGACCAGGAAAGCCAGCGTGCCGAAGCGGGCGCGATACCAGTCCTGATCCGTGCCATCAACGGAGTACAGCTTGCGCTTGAGCACAAACGGCTTGCCCTGCGGATGCGGCAGCAGGCCGGCCACCAGATACTCACCGACCTGCCAGGCTTCGTTGGGCGTCGGGTCTTTGACGTTGTCGATGGTGTACGGGGCCAACAGCGCCACCGTGCCGGTGTGATAGCTGATCGACGCGGCCGGGTGCTCGCTCTCGCCCAGGCGCATCATCGCCTGCGTCTCCGGTTCCGAGCCGGGCTCTGGACCGCGGTAGTAGAAGCTGCTTGGCTTCGACGAGCTTCCCACCTCGCCCAGGAAGCCCCAGCGGAAGGGATAGTTGCGGTTGAGATCCACCCCATCGCCGGCATCGATCCGGCCGTTGCCATCGGTGTCGCGACCGTTCTTGCGCCCGCTGCGCGGATGTCCGTTCTGCGTCGCCCACACCCCGTCAGGATTGACCACCGGTACGCACCAGACGACCAGCTCATCCAGCCAGCGCTTAACCCGTCGATCGAGCTCGGGGTCGGCGCGCAAGAGCGGCTCTCTGACCTGCGGCCCCGTCCCATCCGGCAGGCGCAGCGGCAGGCGCTCGCGCTTGCCGGTCGAGCGCAGCAGCAGCACCTCGATGGCGTCGAACACCATGTCAATCGACAGCACCTCGACGCCGTGATGCGCGCCGTTGAGCAGCATCACCGGCCGCGGATCGTTGCGTCGGATCTTGCGCCCAATGACCAGCGCCCAGATCGGTCGCCCTTCGTGCGTCCGCCCCAGCTCCACCAGGCGCGTCAGCTTGGGATAGCGCCCGTGCAGCGCCGTAAGCTGCGCTGTCAGCCAGTCCTGGCTATAGCGCGCCGGCCCCACCGGGGCCGCCGGACTCGCCGGAGTCGCCGGAGTCGCCGGACTTGCCGGACTCGCCGGACTCGCCGGAGTCGCCGGACTTGCCGGAGTTGCCGGACTCGCTGGAGTCGCCGGACTTGGCGGTGCTACCGGGGCCGCTGTCGTCGGGGCCGACACACGCGTAGCCGGCGCGGGTGGACTCACCGTCCCAGGCTCCGCCTTCAGAGTCACCGCGGGCGCAGCCGTCCCACTTCCCCCTGCCACCGGCGCCCCCGGGCCAGGCACCGCCTCCGCCAGCAGGGCTAGCACATAGATCAGACCGCGCATGATGAGAACTCAGCTTCATTTTGCCGGGTTCGTCGTCAGCGGGATACAAAAATACCGAGGGCATCGCCTCGTCGCCGACAGTCTTATTCGCCCTTCGTGCGCTCAGCGCCGCCGAAACAGCCGCGCCCACAACGACGGTCGGCAAGCGACTGCGCGGCCTGGCCCGGGACCGTGCGATGGGACCAGGCCACTCTCCTGCAACAGCGCGAGGATCTCGGCCCGCTTGCTGACTGGCTCGCGCGCCCCCTGCACCGCCGAGACCAAGACCGCCCTATCCCCCAGGCGATAGCGTCGCAGAAAGACGATGCAGCCCTCGGGCTCATCGCCACGCGCCTGGCCAGGGTAGTAGCGATAGGCGGGCGAGACGTGCATGCCGGGAATCGGCGGATCGTGCACACCCGCTAGCGTGTCGTAGTCGCCGGGGACGATCCGCACCTCGGTTTCGCTTGGAGCCGGCGGAGCACTCCCCCCCAGCACCTCGACCACGGCGTAGGACTCGCCGGCCGAGCCCACATCCCCTGCCGCCTTGCGCACCCACAGGATGGCGTCGGCCTGCCGGACCAGCATCGACAGCGCAACGGGAATCATCACCTTTGAGTGTCGTCGGGACGGGGGCCCAGGACAAGAGGCGCCCCCCGCGATACGCCCTTAGCCTCTTTGCTGCGGTGGCCCTGATTCCCTATCATCGGGGTCGTCGCCCGCTTTTGCGAATAAACTAATTATCAATATTGGACCCAATACGAATAATAGGAAAATCCCAATAAAGGACAGGGTTGCGCTGAAGAAATCACTCATCCCCGCGGACAGCACATCCCCGGGGTCGGCCCCGGCCCGTCCGATGGGAAACACGAGCCATCCCGCGACGCCGGCCAGCGGAATGCGCGACCGCCAGAGCGCCGCCCCAACCCGCAAGCCCGCTCCACCCCTCCCCCGCCGTGAGATCGTCTTTAATGGCCCATTCATCCCCGCACCTCCGACTGATGGGACAGCGAAGTCATCTGCAGATTTTACTCCGTTTTTCACCCTGCCGGTCAGAGGTCCGGGCTATGGGTGTCGCGAAGGAGAGACCCCCATGCCGAAGCTTCGCGTTCAAGCCTTTGGAATTTCACTCGATGGATATGGAGCAGGACCTAATCAGACACTGGAAACCCCTATGGGAATCGGGGGAATGGGCTTGCACAAGTGGGTCCTGGGAACTCAGACATTCCGGAGTCTGCACGGTGACTTCGCCGCCCCGCTGATCCCCGAAGGCGCCGCGCGCAAAGACATCGATGACGACTACGCAGCGCGCGGGTTTGCCAACCTGGGCGCGTGGATCATGGGACGCAACATGTTCGGCCCCATCCGCGGCCCCTGGAGCGATGACGAGTGGCGTGGCTGGTGGGGCGAAAACCCGCCCTACCATGTCCCCGTCTTCGTCCTCACTCACCACGCCCGCGCTCCCCTCGCCATGGCCGGCGGCACCACCTTCCACTTCGTCACCGATGGCATCGAGTCGGCGCTCGCGCAAGCCCAGGCCGCGGCTGGCGACCGCGACATCCGCCTCGGTGGCGGCGCCGCCACCATTCGCCAGTACGTCGCCGCCGGCCTGGTCGATGAGCTTCACCTCGCCATCTCCCCCATCCTGCTCGGCCGCGGCGAGCCCCTGCTCACAGGCCTCGACCTCGTCAGCCTGGGCTACACCTGCAGCGAGCACGCCGCCTCTCCCCACGCCACGCACGTCGTCCTCAGCAAGCCGAGCCCGCAGCGCTAGCTTAGCTACTGGCTAAGCACAGCGTGGACGTTCACTTGCCAGACTGGCTGCCCCGCGCCATCCAGCCCGATGATCGCCGCTTCCGAGACCTGGGAATTTGCAGCGATGGGGCCGCCGATGCGGACGCTGCCATCGGGCAAGCTGTCCGCCGCGCTGATGTCCAAGAGCGCAGGAAAGGACACCCCCCACAGCACCGTCCCCGCTGCCGAGGTCCGGGTCAGCAGTTTCTGATTGCTGGGCGACCAGCCGAGTTTGCTGCCATCGGAAAGCAGGATCGACACCGGGTCAGATCCGGTCCGCACGCCGACCATCGATCCGCCGGGCGGCGGTGCCTCGATGCCGGGCTCCAGGTTGACGACACTGCCAGTCAAAGAGAGCGTGAGCTTGGACGATTTCGTATTGGAAAAGGACTGATAGTGCTTGATGTCCCCGCATCCGCTTTCCCCCCCGGGTTGGAAATAGGAATAGCTGACGTAGGCCTGGGCGGTGCCGTCCGGGTTGCCGCGGATGGCTTTGACTTCATAGCGCTCGTCCGTCGGGTCGGGGAGCGAGGAGCAGGGGCAACCGGCCAGCAGCAGAGCCAATCCCACGCAACCGATGGCCTGCAGGAAGGACCGCTTCTTCGCGACGATGTCTAGCAGCATCACAAGACTCCTTTTTAGCTGTTGCGTTCCAGAAATTTGGGCAACGGAACTAGCAAGCATCGAGTCGTTAGGGCAGTTTCCCATGCGCGGTCGAGGCCGCGGACTCAAGTGCCCATGCTACGGATGGATGATGGGATGGCGCTAGAGGGAGATCGACTGGGAGCGTGACGAGTGCCAGCAGGCTCTGGGTCATCCAAAATAGGACTGAAGCATGCTGCGGCGGCGGATATCGACGGTGGCGCAGTGGAACCCGCCGCCCAGGCTGCCGAAGTTTCGCAGGGGCAGCGGAATCGGCGTGAAGCCGTGGCGCTTCAGAAAGTCGATGAGCGGTCTTTCCTCTGCCTCAACCAGGATCCGTTTTTCATCGATGCTAAGGACGTTGAGCGACAACCAGTTGCTAGAAAAGTAGAACGGGTGATGCTCCGGAACGCTCGGGCCCGGAGGATGCAGGATCTCCCAGGTGCGAAACATGGCCGGGAGCGCGCTCACGCGAGTGGGATTGATCATGAGACGTCCGGGCGCGAGCGGAATGAACGTGGCATCGATGTGCATCGCGTGCGGATCGTCGAAGTCTAGGATATGCACGCGGTAGTCTGGGCCGAGGTGGCGGGCCAACCATGCCACGCCGAAGCGGTTGGTTACCTGGCTGAGCTGACAGAAGATGTCTCGACCGAGCCGACAGAAGTCCGCGGCATCGAACAGGGGTTCATGCTCCGTAATCACACTCCGGCCGGAGCCCACATCGTATCCTTCGCCCCTGGGAAACGTTGTGTACGTAGCATCGCCAAGCTGCGGCTTGGGTGCAGCGGTCCAGCGCGCTCCTTTTTGGAAGTATTCCTTAATCAGTGAGCGATAGGCGCGCGACTCGAACAACCGGCTGCGCCACGCCATCGGCGCTTCGATGATCTCGTTTCCCACGACGAGTAGGAGGTCGCGCGGCATGGCGCAGTACAGCCCTCGCGTCTCGCCGAAGTCGGGTGTCTGAAAGGGCGCGGACCAATCTACGACATCGGGACGGCGGACGGTGACCCCCTCCTGCTGCAGGACCCGCTGAAGCTCATCGAGCTCACGCGCCGCGGCGACAACCAGCTCATGAGGAAAGGGCTTGCCTCCGTGCAGCTTGAAGAAGTCCCAGTGCTGGACCGGCATCGTCGCCTCCAGCGCCGGGTGCCACTGCGGCACACATGCGTGCTCGGCGCGACCGACGATGACCTCTTCGAGCAGCGACCACTCGTCGTGACTGTGGACGATCGATTGTGCTGCGGACGAGTCCATCAATGAATGAGTGACGTCCTGTACCAAAGATGTCATGGGAGCTTCGCTGTCCCCTTCCAAGTTGAGCCTGTTCTCTCGGAGTGCGTCGAGGACAACGCACGCGACCAGAGCGTGGCTATTTTACGCAACTCGGTGACATGAATCGACAGGCTGATCTCATTGAGATCACGTTCTTATTTCCTTATCCTAAAAAACTCATGCCTGCGTCTCTTGTCCGCTGGCGCATCCTGGCGCTGCTGCTCGGTCTGGGCGCGCTTGCCTACTTTCAGCAAAAGAGCCTGACGGTCGCCGCCGAGCGGATCATGCCGGAGTTCCAGCTGAGCCAGATGCAGCTCGGGTGGCTGCAGTGGGCCTTTCTGCTCGGCTATACGTCATTCCAGTTTCTCGGCGGAGTCGTCGGGCAGCGGCTGGGTCCACATCGGATGCTGGTGCTCATAGGTGGTGTGGCATTCCTCGCCACACTGAGCACGCCACTGGCTCCGCTGTGCGTCTCTGGCACGGGGCTCTTTGCCGCGCTCTTCATCGCCCAGCTCGTACTTGGCCTTGCTCAGGCGCCGATCAATCCGGTGTCGGCGGGAGTAATCCAGGTCTTCTTTCCAGCGCGGCTATGGGCTTGCGCGAACGGCCTTCAGACCTTGGCGATGCACATCGGCGCTGCGCTGGTGCCACCACTCATCGTGTCGCTCATGCAGCGGTGGGGCTGGCAGCAAGCCTTGGCCTGGACGGCGCTGCCGGCGATCGCGCTCATCACGCTTTGGGCCTCCTATGGACGGGACACGCCGCAAAAGCATCCGGCGGTGACCAACGCCGAGCTCGCCGAGCTAGAACCGGCCGACCCGGCGAAGCCGGATCGCGCCATCGATGCGCGACGACTCGCTCGCCTGCTCTCAACCCCCAGTCTGCTGCTGATCAACCTCTCTTATTTCTGCATGAACTACGTGTTCTATTTGCTATCGAACTGGTGCTTTCTGTATCTCGTGCAGGAGCGCCACTTCACAGTCCTTCAGAGCGGATGGCTCGCCAGCCTGCCGCCGCTCGGTGCTGCAGTCGGTGCGGGCATCGGGGGACGGCTGGCGGATGCGCTGTGCGAACGCTACGGCGCGAGTCTGGGCTATCGCATCGTCCCGCTCGCCGCGCTACCGGCCGCGGGCCTGCTCCTGTCCTGCGCGGTGTACACCGGCAGCGCTTATCTTGCGGTCGCAGCGCTCACGCTGTGCTTCGTCTGCGTTGAGCTGACCGAAGGAGCCTACTGGGCAGCGACCATGCGGATCGCGGGCCCTGACACCATGGCCGCCACGGGCGCGATGAACACCGCTGGCAACCTCGGGGGACTTGTCGGCATTCCCATCATCGCCTACTTCTCGGGCCGCGGCGCCTGGTCTATCGCCTTTGCGATTGGCACGCTGTTCGCGATCGTCAGCGCAGCCGCCTGGCTGGGCGTTGACGCCACCCCGCATGCCGGCCGCAAGCCGGCGCAAGGATGAATCGCGTGCCCCCTGCTCCCCCGCTCCCTGCGACCTCAGCCGACGAGAACGCTCGCTTCATCACAGACCTCTGCGATCTCTTCGCGCGACGCCGCCAAGGACATGTCGACTACTGGACCTACGGCAGTCCGCAGGGCCCCGATGATCCCGTGCGCGGTGACGAGTTCTGGGAACGCTTCGTCCTCAATCACCCTGCCTACTACCTTCCCGCAGCGGAGGCCGCGCTCATCGAGCGCTTCGCGGCCGACGTCGCTCGGCGCTGCGCGGAGGCGGTATCGCTTGTCGATCTGGGGCCAGGATCGCTGCGCGCCATCGAGACGAAGACGCAGCCTTTCCTGCGCCACCTGCCATCGATCAAGCGCTACGTGGTCGTCGATGCTTCTGTGCATTTTCGCGACGAGGCAGCACGCTTTGCGCAGGCTCAGGGACTCGCCTTGGAGTTGTCCAGCGAAGACTTCTGGAGCTCCTTGCCGATCCAGAGCGCGCCTGCCCTCCTACTGATGGCCGGAGGGACCATCAGCAACCTTTGTCCGCCCCTGCCATCGACGCCAGTCGACGAGATGCTAGCCCAAGCACTGCGCCACTTTCGCCGCAGCCTGCGCGGTGGCGGATGGCTACTCTTTCCCTTCGATAGCAACCAGGACGAGCGCTCGCTGATTAGCGCCTACGACCATCCCGACTTCCACGCGTTTAACTTCAGCATCCTGCATCGCGCCGTTCGTGACCTGCCGACCAAAGGGCTCGACCCCCGCGACTTCAGGGCCGGGCTGGCCTGGTGCGCAGCGCGGCATGAGCTGCAGTTTTTCGTCGAGACGCAGCGTCCTTGCCACCCCGCGATCGCCAGCCAGCAGTTCGACCTGAGCGCTCACGAGAAATTTCACTTGGTCAGCGCATACAAGTACGAAAAGGATCTCGTCAGCCGGGCGCTTCACTCAGCAGGCTTTCACTCCATCGAGCAGCACCAGCTGCCGGGCAGTCCGATGGTGCTGTGTCTGGCCCGCTGCGAGCCGCTCCTAGGTCAGCGATAGCTGGCGTGGCGGCGAGGGTGCCGGGCGGCTGTCCGGTGTCAGATCTGGGCTGCCAAAGTCGCGCACCTTCACGGCCGGCAGCATGCCGTTCACCAGCCCGAGCACGATGCTGGTGTTGTAAAGGAGGTTGGCGGCGATGATGCCGAACCCCAGGAAGTAGACCCCGAAAATCGAAGCGGCGCCGGGAATGATGGTCAGCGCCGTATTCAGGGCCATGTTCCGATCGAACTCGTCCGCGAGATCGAAGAGCGCATCGAGGTCGGCGAAGGAGCCGCGCATCATGATGATCGATGCGGCATCGGTAGCCACGGTCGTGGCCCCACGCAGCGAGATGGAAACATCTGCGCTGCGCAGCGCCAGCGCATCGTTGATGCCGTCGCCGATGAAACAGACATTGCGTCCTGCACTGCGCATCTGTTCGATGATGGCCGACTTTCCCTCGGGAAGAACCTCGGCGTAGAAGGTATCAATGCCCAGGGCCGCCGCTAGCTCGCGTGTGGGCGCCTCCGCATCGCCTGAGATGATGCCAAGACTCAGCCCGCGCGCATGCAGGGCGCCGATGAGTGCCTGCGCCTCAGGCCGAATCTCGGGCGCAAACTCCAGCGCGCCGGCGAGCGCGCCATCGATCGCCACGAACACCAGCGAGCCGCCGAGGGACGAGAAGGCATCGAACTGCTGCTCGGTGATGCCCTCGGCAGCCAGCAGGTGGCGGCTGCCGATGGTGACGTGCCTGCCATCCGTGATGACGCTCAGACCACGTCCAAGATGGACGGTGGCCTCTTGCAGCGCCGGAATCGGCAGCTTCCGCGCGCGGGCGGCCTCGCAGATCGTCCGGGCGATGGGGTGCTCCTGATTCTGCTCCGCGGCGGCGGCCAGGCTGATCACCGTGTCCTCTTCATACCCAGGCGCAACGTAGACGGCGCGCAAGATCTGACGATCGCGGGTCAGCGTTCCGGTCTTGTCGAAGACCACGGTGTCGATGTTGCCGAGCCGTTCGAGCGCGAATCCGTCTTTGATCAGGATTCCTCGCTCTGCCGCGATCTGCAGGAAGTTGAGCACCGACAGCGGCCCCGAATAGCGCAGGCTGGAGCCGAAGCTCGACTCCATCACCGCAAGTCCCGGCACGATGCCAAGGAAGGGCATGGTGATAAGCCCAAGGCCCAGCGTCGGCAAAGAACACGTATCGATCATCTGCTGCCCCCGCGAGCGAACCTTGTCGCTGAGCTCGCGCGAGCTATTGATCGTCTCGACAAGGCGGGCTGCCAGTGTATCGGCGCCCGCCCGCTCGACGCGAACCTGCAGCCGCCCTTCGAGAACCATCGAGGCCGCGAGGACCGGAGCGCCCGGTACCTTGTCACGGGGTTGCGACTCTCCGGTCAGCGCCTGCTGATCGACGCGCGCCACGCCCTCGATGACCACACCATCGACCGGCACGACCATGCCGGCATCGATGACGACGACGTCTCCTTCGACGATCTGCTCAAGCGGAACTTGGATCTGCGTGCCATCCCGCAGGAGCCAGACCTGATGGTGCTGCCGTTCGAACAGCGTGGTCACGCGGGCTGTCGACTGATCCTTGGTGAGGCGAATCAGATAGCGCCCGACGGCCGAGGATAGGAGGGAGCTCGCAGGTGCCAGCCAAGGCCCGAACAGCAGGGTTCCGATGACTACCGTCGAGTCGAGCAGCGTCATCCCGATCGGTTCGTTCTTTTTCCACGCCTCGTAGGTGTAACCGACGAGCCGTCCGGCGCCGTACAACATAAAGGGCAGCGCCGCCAAGTTCAGCACCGGTAGCAGGTATCCCCCAGCGACTAGCGCCACGGTGGCGCCGCCGACGGCGAGGTCGCTGTGAATCTCCTGCTCCTCGACATCGCGCTCGCGGGGCTCCGCCGCATCGCCCCCGACGTCATGTTTCATTTTGGTCAGGAGCTCTTGCCGGCCGCGGCTCAGCAGCGATACACGGCGGCGCGAGGAGTGCTCCGGTGCATCCGATTCCTCGTCAGGCGAGGGCGGAGGCGAGGGCTTGGGCTCAGACGCGATCGTCTGTTCGAGCAGCCGGCTGCCCAGCAGCAGACCGCCACTTAGGAGTAGCAAGGCGACGATCACGTCATGTCTCCAGCCAAGCCAGGGCGCGAACGATCAGGGCGCGCGAACCCCTTCCTTCACGGGCGCGGCCGGATCCAGCAGCGCATTCCACCACGCGCCGATGGCATCGATCGTCACCGTGGCGCCTTCCCAGACCTTCTGCGGATCGATCGGCAGGCCGGATGCGACCGGCCGCGGTTCCAAGAATTCGGCGAGTCCGTTTTTGTGTCCTTGCTCGACGCCCCCCAAGTGCATGGCGTGAAAGGCGATGAGGCGTCGCCCCTTCTCCTGGGCATTGCGGCGGCGGATGGTCTCGGCAGCGACCGCCATGAGCAGGTCGCTCTCGAACAGCGCCACCGCCTCGCTCGCGTACATCGATCCGAGCATCTGTGACGGCCCTGCGGCGATGAGCCGATTGACGCAGGCAAACAGGGTATCGCTGGGTGCCCAGGGGGTCCGCCGGCTGACATCGCTGCCAATCTCAAGCAGTCCCCGTCGATAAAGCTCCGAGTGCGTCTCCTCCTCGCGATAGTTCCGCATCAGCTCGACATAGACGCCCGGCTCGCCAAGCTGGCGGGCTGACTCCGCAGCCGCAAAGAGGATCGGCGGGTTGTGTACCGAGACCTGCCAGCCTTCGAACATGATCCGCTCAAGGCGGTCTTCGCTGAAGTCCTGCAGGCGAGCCATGCGTGCTCGCACATCGTTACCGACGCGATCACAGTACTCGTCGATGCGCGTTCCCAGCGGGACTACTTGACTGGCTGCTGGATTCATCTTTGTCCGTCCTTACCGGCTAGGGCGCATACGCGTTGTTGGGATTCCGTTGCGTCCCGCACAGCGGGATGCAGTAGTGCGACTTAATGTTCAGATTCGAGCCGTCGATGTACTTGCCCTGCAGTCGCTGGGGATAAACCAGCGTCATCGATGGGGTGACCCGGCAGTTCACCGCGGCGCGGGTGCGACTAGAAGTGCTGGCCCCCGAGCCGTGCATCACACGCTCGTAGAAGATGACGAACTGCCCCTTGGCCATCGGCAGGGTGATGTAGTCGCTCGGCGCGATCTCGAAGGGCAGCGCGACCTCACCGGTCTGACGCGCCGCGTGCGTGAGCACAACCTGCCGCGCCTGCTCGAACGTCAACGTCGTCACCTCCACACCATCGAAGTAGTGCGAGGTATCAATGTCGAGGATCAGCGTACTGTCCTGCGCCTTGCGGACGATCTCCATCGGATCGGTGAGTCCGTTGAACGGATCCTCGAAGAAGGCGGCCTCCGGCAGTGGTACCTGCGCCACGGGAAAATGTCGCTTGTGCGATCCGCGCACGAATCGGATCGGCCCCATCGTCTCGTCGATGTCCTCGAGCGCGAACCAGATCGTCACGTTCCATGGATCATCGAGCGATCCAGCTGGCTGCAGCGCCGGGACGTCGTTGCCCACCTCAGCGCCATTGAACGATCCCCACTCCTGGTGCCAGCCGATCTCACCTCCGAACGGCTCCTTGATGAACGCCTTGGAACGCCACAGCAGGAGATCCTCGCCCATCAGCTGGGTGAGCGGCACGATCATCCCCGGATGTACAAACAGCGACCGCAGTCGCTCGTTTTCGAGGTGCCAGTCGCGCGTGGAGTAACGCCCATAAAGGGGATGAATCGGCTTCTCGCGCTCGACGCGGACCAGAAACTCTGCCAGCTCATCGATGAGCGTTCGATCGGCATAGCAGGGCAGTGGTCCTAGAAAGCCGTCACGAAAAAAAGAGGCACGCTGCTCATTGCTGAGTCGATATCGTTCCCGCTCATCCGCAGTAATCGGTCGAATGGTCATATTGCGTTCTATCTTGAATCGAGGTGCTCCGGCCGAGGGCGCGGAGTGGCTAGTTGGAATAGCGCTTAGGCAGGATAGGGCGAAGGACTGGGAGCGATCAACTCTCATCGCCGCGCTGCGGCCGCACGCGCTTGCCGACAGGCACGGCGGGGCTGCGCCATGTAGACCTCACAGACCACCTCCACACGACGTCGGGCCGATTTCGCTGTGCGGTAGTTGAGGGACGCCGTCAGGGGTTGAGCCGCAAGCATGCGAAGGTCGTGGCCTCAGACCACGACGTCTGTCCTGGGAGCAGCCACGACGTGAGGCATTCCTAAGTGGCCTCCCGCTGCGCGGTGTTCCCGAGAGAGACTGCGTGCGCATCGCGGCGGGGGCGGGCCGATCCTCGCGTATCATGATCTTGATGATCGGCGTTGTCTGCACTGCGTTTTGTCGGCGGCGCCTTGGCTGGCCCGCGTGCGAGCACCTGGGTCGCGTATCACGTGAGGGCTTCGATGGACTCTGATCCACAGCGTGTCCTGCCCGTCCCGGCTGCTCTGCCGGTGCGACAGCTTGGACCCCACCGGGCCGTCGTCGATGGCCCGATCGTGATCATCTGGTTCGTCGGCGAATTCACGCTGGAACACTGGGCCCCGTTTGCGGAGCTCGTCGAAGAGACAATCGCAACGCATGGCTTCGCCTACGCCATCGGCCACTTGCAGGAAGCCGGCGCGATCTCGGCGGCGGTGCGCAAGAAGGCCGCGAGCTGGCTCCCCCACGTGAGGCTGCTGGGCTTTGCCAATGTACGAGCCAGCCCGTTGGAGCGGGCAGTCGCGGTGATGCTGGCCAATGCCATCCGCCTGGTCACCGGCATGTCGATGCAGAGTGGTTTTTTTGAGGACGAGCAGAAAGCGCGGGCCTGGATTGCGCAGCTAGAACAGCGCCGCCGCGAGCGCGGGGCGGCATCCCCCGGGGCCTAAGCCGGAAAGTCGTCCCGAGGGCCGAGCGCGCTATTTCAGCCATCGCACGAGCGCGTCGTCTCTGCCGTCTCCATCGATGTCTGCGGCCAGTAGGCGGGTGAGCCGGGGTGACAGGGCCGTGCCCAGCCCAGTTCCCCACAGTGCATAGTCGTCGAAGGCCGTGCCCAAGGAAGCGGCCACCCAAAAGCTGCCGCGCGCGCGAAATCCAACGATGGCATCAGCACGTCCGTCACCGGTGACATCGGCGAGCAGCTGCGTCGACGAGCCGACGCCATGCGCCGACTTCCACAGCGCATAGCGAGAAAACGCCGCGCCAGTCGATGGCGCCACCCACCAGCTGCCAGTGCCATCGAAGAAGGCCACCGCGTCAGCTCGACCATCGCCGGTGACATCAGCCAGAAACTGCTTCGTCGAGCTGACGCCATGCGCCGATTTCCACAGCGCATACGAAGAAAATGCCGAGCCGGTCGATGGCGCGACCCACCAGTTTCCGGTCGCAGCGAAGAACGCCACAGCGTCGGCTCTGCCATCACCGGTGACGTCGGCGACTAGCTGTGTCGTCGAGCCGGCGCCATGCCCCGACGTCCACAAGGCATAGGAGGAAAACGCAGAACCGGTTGAGGGCGCGACAAAGAAACTGCCGCTGTCGCCGAAGAATGCGATGGCATCTGCCCTGCCATCACCGGTCGCATCAGCGACAAGATATCGCGCGGATCCCGCCAACGCACCGCGCCGCCAAGCCGACAGGCTGTCGAAGGTTCCCGCGGCGCTGCCGCCCCGTGCCTTGGCGACCCATAGATCGCCGGTGGCTGCGGAGACGAAGATCAGATCGGCGCGACCATCGCCGCTGACGTCAGCCAGCAAGATGTCGTCTGCCCCTGCGCTCTTGGCATCGTGACCTCGCTGCCGCGCGGCCAGGCTGCTCCCCAGAGAGCGCGCCACCTCCCAGTCTTCGCCGCCGCTACCGTAGGCGGCGCGCACGCCTTCGATATCCACGGCAGACAGTCGCCCATCGCCGGTCCAGTGCGGATTGCAGTAGTTCATCACCGAATCCAGGTCCCACTCACCAACGGTAACGTCGCCGGGTGCGCCCTGCTCAGCGGTACACCACGAGGGCGTGTCGGGACGATTCTGTTCATGCGCAAAGCCCAGCGCGTGACCAAACTCGTGAACCGCACCGGCCCGAATGCAGAACGCACGTGTCGCCTGACAGCCGGGGCTCCACGTCGAAAACGTGAAGTTCAGCACCATGCCGTCTCGCTTGCCGTCGACGTCGGTGCCCAGACCCAGCGTATACGGTCCAGTGTCTTTGATGCCAATGTGCACGCCAGGCGAACCCGCCGCACAGGCGCCCCAGCCGCTGAAGCGCACGGCAGAGACTTTTTGCCAGGTTTCCTCGACGGCGGTGCGTACCCAGCCGCGCTCAGTGGCGGTGCTGGGATCCAGGCTCTCCCAGCACACCGGCACGTTCCCATCGACAAAGCGACGCGCCGAGTCGACATACAGAGGCTGGGGCAGCGCGCTGGCGCTGCCTGGGCGGGAATCGGTCTGCGCCGGGGATCCGCACGCGCCGCACAGAAGACAGAACAGAACAAGCTCGGCTTGTCGTCGCAGCATGGCGCACGATACACCGAGATCCGGTCCAGGCTGACTCGCTCATGGCCTGACAGTAGGCACCGCGCGGCCGCGCGCCACCACCTTATGTCGCTGCGAGCGTCTGGTTTCGGGCTCATCATTGGCTCGCCCTTCCACACCCTGGCCTGAAGTAACATAGGAAGGTCGTCATCACGACGGCTCGCAGCGCGGGGGGAGTGTTCATGAGCAGGGAAGTTCGCTATCTGCAGTTGGTTGACATGGCGCCGGTGTATGCGGCGCTGGACGTCCCGCCGGGGGGTGGGCTGTGGAAGGTCGTGGCGAGCAACCGCCGGGAAGAGACGGGCTCGGCCGCTTGCCAGATTGCGGTGATCTCCAGCGGGCATACCGACATCCTGCAGTACCGAGGTCCGACGGTGGTTGGGCTGAGCGATCCCCAGCTTGAGATCGAGCGCGAGCGGCTACGTCGCGCCCGGGACGAAGCCGACGCCGCTCTGCGAGTCATCGACCAGCACCTGGCCTACCGTCGCAGCCTCTGAGCGCAGCGAGCCAGCGATGGGCCAGCGCCAGCCAGCCGCAGTGCGCAGCTTGTTCCGCACTCTGGCACCCACCGCAAAATCTGCTGCGTGATCTCGGGAGTCTGTTTTTCGGAATCGCCAGGACGCACCCCGGTCTGCCCAGCGGCCGCAGACGATGCCGACCGGACCGCTCCTGGGGGAATGAAAAAGGAGTCTGTCGTGGCCCAAGCTCCTGATCGTGATGAAAAACGGAATGTCGCGCA